>JAISQH010000100.1 GCA_031274385.1 Planctomycetaceae bacterium
GCCCCTACGAAAATATCGATCTATTAAAATAGACAGATACTCCAAAAACGGAACGGGAAAAAAAGAAAACCGAAAAATTCCGTCAATCGGTATAATTGATATAAACGGACTATTATTTCTGAAATTTCGTCTATTTTGGCGTTTAGGGATTTGACGAAATCCATTTTAGACACCATGATTACAGAGAGAATGTTGGGATGTTTGTAACGACGCTTGCCTAACTCGTTCTAAAATCCTCACTAGTGGTTGCCGTTATAAAGTGGTAACACATGAAGTTTTGCCGACAGGAAGGAAGGAATCATGTTAGTACTCTCCAGAAAAAAAAATGAAAGCGTTGTTATCAACGATAATATAACGATTGTCGTTGTCGAAGTGCGCGGCGACAATGTTCGTCTCGGCATCGAAGCACCAAAAGAAGTTTCGGTTCATCGCAAGGAAGTTTATGACGCCATTCAAGAGACTGCCCGATCTTGTCATAAAAACGTCCGAGTTCCAGTCCATTGAGATCGGCTCGATTAAAAATAAAAAACGTCGCGGCACAATTTAGTTCCGCGACGTTTTTTTATTGATCTTGATGGATAAAATTTCAGTCCCACCACCATTGACCCGGCTGGAGTTCGAGTTTGACATTGTTTCGAACATCGGTAATTTGGTTTTTCTCTTCTGTTTTGGCGTTACCCGGTTGAAGGGCGACTTGCGGTTCGATTTCAACACCGCCGCCAATGGGCACCATGAAAAGACCCTTGCGTACCGCAGAACCAACTACCGGCTCCACTTGCGATGGAGCAGAAAATGTTTGAACCGCGTATTTTTCTTCATTGCCGAAAAATTCCATCGACCAACCGGCTTTCCCGTAAAAATCTTCTTGCCGAAGGTGCGCCGCACAAACAAGCATATCAACGAAATTGCGAAGTTGAGCAAAAACCAACGATTTTTGCGACAACTTGGCATATTCTGCGGTGAATGATTTAGAGAAAACTTTGCTGGCTTTATCGATTTTGCCTTTTTGAACGATTCGTTCTCCGGTTGCTGTTACCACTTCGTCTTCAGCGACAAGTTTGACGCCGGAACCAATTAATTCCATACCGGTTCGATCTTCTGTCAAAAGAACCGATTGATAATCCGGCACAAAATACCATCGGAAAAGAGCGTTTCCGCCGGATGGTTCGGCGTTGGCAATAAACGTATCAATTCGTACTCCGCGCGGAACCGGTTCGACACCGATTCCGATTTGTTTCATTCGATAGTCCGCAGCAACCATCACTCCGGCTGCGTGCGTTGAGGCTGGAATTCCGTCAACCCGAATCGTCTGCATCCCAAGACTTTCCCGCAACCCCCGAACAAATGCCTCACGCCGACCAGGACCATCATAACGACCAAATGATTTTTGAAACCGTTGTAATCGGGCATTGCCTTCTTCTGTCGGATCAATAGAACAACCAACCACTTCGGTCGCTTCTTTACCGGGAGCGTAAGCACGGAGAGCCACCACCAAATCCTGAAGTTCGCAGACCGGACGATTACTGGTTGCCCCCATCATCGCCCCTTCATAACCGGGATACCAACCCTCAGCAGGACCGGCAATCACAATATCTTTCGATTCGGGAAAATAGAAAACGTAACGAATCCGTTGAAGACCGGCAAGGTACTTCATCTCTTCCGTAACAGTACCGTTGCCGTCAATCAAGGCTTTTTCAAGCCGGTTCAACGAAATATACCGAATAAGACTTTTGGTCTGAACATTTTTCGGCAAATGAGAATACGATGCTCTTGCCGACATCAGGTACTGCTCGTTGACCCGACCATAATCAAGACTATGGTCGCGCCGGAGAACTCCGTTCGGATCAATCCGAACACCGGAATAATTCGAATACGGATTGGATTCATCATCACTATTGTTACTGTTACTGTTACTTTGCGACAGAACCATCTCCGTTAAGGTCACCGCGAAAACCCCAACAAAGAGAAATGTCAATAGCGTTGTTGCAAACTTTCTGAAATTCATTTTAACATCTCCATTTTTATCTTGCTGAAATCGTTGGTTCCTTAACAGGAACAACACAACCAAAGCCTCTTGGCTTAGTATAACCCATAGAAGCGATGATAAGGATTAATTCCGTTTAATACAAGACAAAAAACAGGGATTGAAGAACATTTTTTTGCAAAAATCGGTAAATTTAACGCATTTTCCCGATTTTATGGCAATAATCAGGCTCAACAACCGTGTTTTTCGAGTTTTTCTCTCAACGTATCGGGGGTGAACGGTTTAACCAAATAATCGGTGACTCCGGCTTGAATCGCTTCAAGCACACGGCTTTTTTCGGCTTCCGTCGTAACCATAATGACCGGAATTTTCGTATCTTGAGCCCGGATTGCTTTAAGCACTTCCAAACCGGTCATACCGGGCATGTTCCAGTCGGTTAGAACCATATCAAATTTGCCGGGAGCAAAAATGGCAACGGCTTCCGAACCGTCCGCCGCTTCGGCAACATCTTTAACGCCAACAGCTTGCAGTGAACGCAAAATAATTTTCCGCATCGTACTGGAATCATCGGCAACGAGAACGCGTGTCATGTTTTACCTCGTAAGGGTCTCTTATTTTTGTTTGTTGGAATTGAAAAAACGAATCAATAAAACGTCAAAACAACTTACTTAATGGACAATACCGCAAGCGGTTTCCATCAACTAAGAACTTGTACCAGTTCTTTTCGAATCTGGCTTTCAATGGTATGCTTCATCAGCATGGCGGCAACAGGCAAATCAACGGAGATCATCACCGAGTCAACAAAAGAGCGGACAGAACCGGTCAACGAAAAACCATAGACTTTGAACGCAAATTCCATCGAATGAGGATCCATCCAGGTTTCCGTCAAATCAGTAACCGTATAGGTATGCTGCTGCTTGATTTCCGCATGTTTTTTCTTCAACCGCTCTGTCGCTTTTTCCTGACCGAGTTGATGAGGAACCGTAATCTTCATTAAAGGCATAGTATTAGGACTCCGGCGTCAAAACGTCCGGCTAAATGTTGAGGATTTTCGCTTTGAGTTCGGAAATCAATCGAACCGCTTGACCGATTTCTTCTTTTTGCCGTTGCGGTTCTTCAGGAATTTCACGTTCGATTGTCAACGCTCCGTCATAACCGATTTCATGAAGCGTTCGAAGAAACAGTTCGGCGTTGACCTGACCGGTTCCGAACGGCACTTCGCGTCCCCAATCAACACCCGGTTTACCGGTTGTCGCCAGAGCGTCCTTGCAATGAACACCGCGAACATAAGAACCAACCACTTTCAACGCTCCAATCGGATCACCAATCCCGTAAAGAATCAGATTTGCCGGATCGAAATTGATAAACAGATTCTTTCGCCGGACATTGCCAATAAATTCGAGAAGTGAATTGACGGATTCCTGACCGGTTTCCAAATGCAATGCCTGATTGTTTCCCGCTAAATGGTCACAAAGACGCTGAATTGTTTCAACAACTTCTTTGTAATCCGACGAATTTTTTTCATGAGGCACAAAACCGATATGAGAACCAATTGCCGTGACACCGAGCAATTTTGCAAAATCAGAGATTTCAAATGCTTCCGCTAGCCGTGCTGACCGGGTGAGCGGCGGGACAAAACCGACCGTTTTGGCGGTAATATCGATTGTTTCATAACTTTCGCCTTCGAAACCGAGAAAAACCGTTGTGATGGTGATTCCGTAATCGGCGAGTTGTTTTGTAAAAAGGGCAGCGTTTTCCGGTGTCCGGCTGGTTTTGTAGGGAGTGTGAAGTTGAATCGTCTTGATGCCAAGATCACGGACAACTTCCAATTTGACACCAAGACCGGCATCAATACTCGCAAAAACTCCAATTGACCAATGTTGCATTGTTCTGTTTTCGGTGAAATCGAAAATGAATTAATGAATGATTTTACAAATAATTTAGTAAATGTCCAAGGCTTGTTCTAAATATACTTGATAAAAAGTTGATTGCAACAGGCACACCCAGCCGGATACGCAAAATTCCTGATTATTTCATTTTTTGTGGGGAAGATTTATTATAATCCCCAATTCTCTGAACAAGATTTTCGGATTGATAAAATTGGTAGGATAGTCTGTTGGAAAGAGCAGACGATTCGATGTTATTCCCGACAGATTATCCTATCATCTTACCAATCCCAAAAAATCCTGTTCAGATAATAGGAATTAAATGACTTTCCGTTTGCAGGCGTGGATAATGGCGTGGCAGAAGAACGAATGGATGTCTTCAACCAGTTCATAAACGTTGCACGGAACATGGAGGTTAATATCCGCTAACTCTTTTAATTTTCCGCCGCCGAAGCCGGTCATACCAAGTACGGCGGCTCCCGCCGATTTGGCAAACTCTGCCGCTTTGATAATATTCGGCGAATGACCGCTGGAAGAAATCAGAATCACCAAATCGCCATGATTCAAAAGACTACGGAGTTGGTACGAAAAAATATTGTCGTAACCGCAATCGTTGCCCAACGCCGTAATCATCGCGGTGTTACAACAAAGCGATAGGATACGCGGTTGTTTGTCGTTTGTTCCGGCAACATTTTTGCCGAATCCCGCCGCAAAATGAACCGCCAACGCCGCACTGCCGCCATTACCCGCCGTCAAAATCTGTTTGTCGGCAAGATAAGTATTCGAAACAAGTTTTGCGGCTTTGGTAAGTTCATCAAAGTCAATGCCGGAAAGAAGTCCGGTGAACAATTCATGATACGTTTTAATTCTGGATTTCATTTTTTGTGCGGAATTTTTGTTCGGAAAAATTTGAAGACCGGTTTGTTGCTCGTTTCAAAAATCAAAGGATTCGCGGTGTTCCGAATTTTGCTTTACCGGATGGAATGATCGGATCTTCCGGTGTCAAGGGCGGTTCCGCCCAAGGTTGTTCGATAAGGGGGTCGATGAGGGGTTCCGGTGTTGGGGTTGCAGTCAGGATTTCTTTCGGTGTGAGTAACGCCATCGCAGAAAGTGTTACAAATTCCTGTTCCGGCAGATTGGTTCGGATTCGGATTTGATCGGTGATATTTTGAGAGTCGCCGGTTTGCGTTTTTTTTGCCGAATCTTTTACCGAATCTTTTGCCGAAAAAAGTACCGAAACAAGTTGAATGGCACTTTCCTGTTCCGAAAACGTGAATCGGAAACGTTTATCCTGAGACGTAACCTCTATAATTCGAAACGGTAATTCACTTCGAACAACGATATTTTTTGAAACGGTTTCTCCCGGTGAAAGGACTCCGACCAGAAACGGAGCCGGTTTTGCCTGAATCGGAGCCATCACCACGCCTTGAATCGGCAACATGATTTCAGCCGCCCCGCTTAAACCGTTGGAAGACTCATTCGTCGCAAAACGAAGCACATCTTTGACATACCCGACCGGGGCATTGTCCTTGATTGTTACGGTAATCCGGTAAGCGGTTTCCGTGTTGGAACGATTGATTTCTTCCGCTTTGGCGTGAATAAAGGGGTTGGTTCGTTCCACTTTGGTCAATGCCCAATCACGGCGTCCGGCGTATTCGAGTTGAACGGTACGAACCACTGTTTGACCCGCCGGAATAGAACCAAACTCAACAATGCCCGGCGTCAAAACAACATCAGGACGAATATAACCCGAAACAAAAAGTAAAACAGATTCATGAAGCCGTTGCCCATTGACTTTTGTTTCAAGATCAACGGTTAATGTTGCCGATTTTTCACGAGTATGTTGACCGCTGGTATTGAATTTCGCAATCACGGCTCCTTTTTCGCCGGATTTGAGAAGATTTGTTGACAACGACGGAAGAGTACAACCGCAGGACGAATGAACGCCGAGAATCTTAATATCTTGCTGATAAACGTTTTCCATCTCGAAACGATACACAACATCCGCGCCGATGGCAACACGACCGAAATCATGTCTTTTGATTTGGAACAGGTCTATCCCCCAAGATTCCGCAGCCGCAGCAAAACCCGAAATGAGAAACAAACCAAAAACAAAGGCAGGAAAGAAAATTCGATAAATCATTTGAACTTATGTCCATTCACAAATTTTTTAATAAACGCAGTGCAATAAATGCTCTGTAATTGATTTCCTGATTGAACGAGGAGAATAACCCCCAATGTCACAACTGACAATATTATACAGGAAAATTCAGGTTAAAACAATCACTTGGTACATCTGTCTTAAAACCGGTTTTCACTATTTCGGTTATCCACAAACGAGACAATCAATATAATCGTTTTTTTGAAACAATCGTTAAAATTTATCCAGTCCCCTACATTAATTTTCCATCTTGAGAAAAGACATTTCTCAAAGTGAGTTTTTCAAATTCCAAAAATCTTTTTTACGTTAAGAGATAAAAATATTAAATATTAAAAATATTAAAATTCCTCTTGTGGAGATTTGGAAAACTTATTAAGATGAGGTCTGTTGTTCAGATAGTAGCGGTATTCTTGTTTAAGTAACATTGGCACGAGTCACATTTTTATTTCAAAATCATTATTCATATTCAAAAAAACTATTCAAAAGGTAATTGTCTCTTTTGTTTTTCAAGTTTGCGCACAAAGGCACGAAGAACACAAAGAGGATATTTTAGTTTTGTCAACAGATTTTACAGATTGAACAGATTCGTTTTTTATAAAAATCGGTTCAATCTGCGTCATTTGTTGACAATAATGGAATAAGTCTATTTATTTTTCGTTGCGAATAAAGACATAAAAGACGCAAAGAAAATTGATCCGTTTAGAATCAAAACCTTCGTGTTCTTTGCGTCTTTGTGCGCAACATTAAAAAACAAAATAGACAGTTACTTCAAAATTCGCTAAAGCTAAAATAAAAAGAGAACAGTAAGATGTGTGATTTTCATAACGTAATGATACGTTTTTTCAAAACATGACACAATAGCAAAAAATTGTATCTGTTCACGGTTATTTTAGGAGGGCAATCCTTTATTTTGCATAAATCAAATAATGGTTTTGATTCATAAAGGGTCAAGTGCGAGCGAAATCCGCTCGCACTTGACCCT
>JAISQH010000136.1 GCA_031274385.1 Planctomycetaceae bacterium
TGTATTTTGATTTATTCATAATAATTCTCTTTACGATATGTCTTCGTCCAATGTTATTTTTCAACCGGTCAAAATTTAATAATTGTTTCAACGATAGGGAGGTTATTCTTTCTTAATAGAGTAATATTTATTCCGTTTGAAAATTTGAAAAGTACCAAAATGGAAAACGATCTGATTTTGTACATACAGGAAAATCGTTGCAATTTTATGATGAAACGATCAGGAAATTTCAGATCAAGAATCGTTTTTGGATTTTAGGATTGGATACCGAACGCTTTTTGGATTGTTTCCGGTTTGGGCGGTGGAGTCATGAAACTGACAATCGGAACAATAAATAACGGCACAACCATTGCAATTGACGCGGCAAGCGGAGCTCTTGCTCCGGCATCGGCGGGACTTTCCGTAACGAACCAATACCAATACAGTCCGTTGGAAAGCAACAAACCCGTCCACATTCCGGCGTAGGCACCCAATTTTGTTGTTCGTTTCCAAAACAAGCCATAGAGATACGGTGCCAAAAATGAACCCGCTACCGCGCCCCAAGAAATCGACATTAACGAAACAATCCAGCCCGGTTTGAACAACGCAATAAAGTACGAAATCAAAATGAATATGCCGCAAAAAAACCGCATCAACAGCAATTCCGTCCGAGCCGAAGCGTTGGGATTGACATAGCCTTTGTAAAGATCAATCGTTACAGCAGAAGACGACACGAGAACCAACGAACTAAGTGTTGAGAGTGACGCCGATAAAACGAGTAACAAAATAACCGCGAGCAAAACGTACGGTAAATGCGAAGCAATCAAATCAGGAACCAATTGATCGAAATTCACTCCTCCGGCAGCCGTGCGGGGAATTTGTCCCGGTTCCATCAAATGCGTCATGGCTCCGGTAAAATAAGCAGCACAACCAATCACCAACGCAAAAACAGTTGTTATCACCGCGCCTCGTCTGATTTCGTTTTCGTCACGAATAGCGTAGTATTTGTGTACCATTTGCGGAAGTCCCCAAACGCCAAGCGAAGTCATAAAAACAACTGACGGTAAAACAAACCACGGAGGCGATTTGATTTCGCCTGAAACAATTTGTTCGTTTAATTTTACCGAAAGTTCCGCCGCCGCCGTCGAAACACCGCCGTAATGTTGCGCCACAATAAAAACCATCAAAATCGATCCGCCAAACATAATTATTCCTTGAATAAAATCAATCCGGGCAATTGCTTTGTAACCGCCGCCTGTAACATAAAGGAACGAAATAACGGAAATCACCGTCAAAACAGTGGTAAAACTAATTTTCCGTTCAAAAACAATTTCAAACAGGTAACTTAAACCAGTGAACACCGATGCCGAATACGGAGTCAGAAAAATGAAAATAATCAAGGCGGTAATAATTTTCATACCGTTCGTTTCATATCGGACGGCAAAAAATTCCGGCATGGTTTGAACTTTGAGGTTATGCGTCATTCTCCGTGTTCGGCGACCAAGAACAAGCCAAGCCAAACCGGAACCAATAAGAGCGTTGCCAATACCAACCCAAAGAGCGTTCAAGCCGAATTGCCAACCAAATTTTCCGGCAAAACCAACAAAAATAACCGCACTAAAATACGCTGTCCCATAAGAAAAAGCAAGAAGCCAAGGACCAAGCGTTCGACCGCCAAGAAAAAAATCGTGAACATTCGCCGTTCGCCATAATCCCCAACCGGCAATGCCAAGAATCACAACGAAAAAAAACACCGTTAGAAAAAGAGGAATTAAAATCATCGTTGGCAGTTAAATAAACAAATAAATAAACAAAAAGTAAAGAACAAATCACACTCATCACCTAATCCACAATTGTCTGAACACGATTTTTCGGATTGATAAAATTGATAGGATAGTCTGTTGGAAAGAGCTGACGATTTGATGTTCTTTCCGGGCAGACTATCCTATCATCTTACCAATTCCAAAAATCCTGTTCAGACAAGCTACAAAAAATATTATAACTAAATAACTGGCTACTGACTACTAACTACTGACAACTGCCACTGCTTCCGAGTTGGTTTCCCTGTTTGAGTGGATAACCTAACAGAAAATCACGGACATCCATCATTTTCTTCCCTGCCGGTTGAATTTGCAGAATCTGCACGGTTCCTTCTCCGGCAGCAACAATTAAATCCTGACCATTGGCACGAATAACCGTACCCGGTTTCCACCAACTCGGACGTTTATCATGACGCGGTTGTTGAATCAAATTGTTTTTGTTCTTCCAGCGGGCGCGGAACGCGGCTAAGTTGTCCATTTTGGCATCGATCAACACCGGTTCGACAAAAATCGAATCACCGAAATTTTCAGACGTCAATTCATGAAAGGAATCATCCAACGGAATGATTTGCCCCAAAATCAGGCGTAATTTCGTACCGTCTTCACGAATCCAATCAGTGTACAATTTGGGCCAAACGGACATTGCCCGATAATAATTGGCAAGAACACGGGAAGGATGAGACCAATTGACAAGACCATCTTCTTTTTTCAAACGCGGCGCTTTTGAAGCGAGTTCGTGAAACTGCTCGATGATCCGAACCGGTTCGTTTCGTGCCATTTTTCGCAACGTTTCCAAAACGAGTTCGGCACCGAAGTAAGCGAGGCGTTCTTCGAGTTCTTCAACGGTTTCATACGGTTTGACCGGAATCGGCGGACTCTGCGCAATAACCGGTCCGGCGTCGATTTGCGGCGTCATGTGAATGATGCTGATTCCGGTGAACGGTTCGCCGTTCATGATTGCCCAATGAACCGGAGCGGCACCGCGATATTTCGGAAGCAGTGAGCCGTGCAGATTGATACCGCCCAGAAGCGAACCCTCCAAAACCCGCTTCGAGAGAATCTGTCCGAAATCACATACAAACAGAATATCCGGTCTCATTAAGTAAAGAAAATCAAAAAATTCCAGAGAATGAACATCCTCTTTGTCGGAAATCGCAATATGATATTGTTCGGCAAACTGACGAGCCGGAGTCATAATCGGTCGGTTGAATTTGTCGTACCGGAGCGGGTTGGTTACGAGACACTGAATGTCGAACTCCCCCGAATCGTAAA
>JAISQH010000282.1 GCA_031274385.1 Planctomycetaceae bacterium
TTGTACGATGAATTAAAACAACTCCGTAGGAGTTTAATCTGGATAACCCCGTGCAAGCCTGCGCAGCACGGGGTAAGTGTACAAACAAAACGAGAACTCCGTAGGAGTTCAATAAAAAGTGATTAACTTTGTTACAGTAACCACAAACATCAAAATTGAACTCCTTCGGAGTTCCGGTAAATTTGTGATGACTGCCCCCGTGCTGCGCAAACTTGCACGGGGTTATCCAAATTAAACTCCTTCGGAGTTGTTTTAATTCATAGTTCAATACCAAAACAATTGACCAAATAATTTGCCAAAACATCAATCGTGTAACTGCCGAAAGTATATAACTTTTTACTATAAACGATTTACAGCAATTGTATTTTTCGTGAAATTTCGTGTGTTTCGTGGTTAGTCTCAGTTTTTAGAAGTTCCCTTAAAATTTAAACGAATAGGAATAACCGTTTTTTTTATTTACCATTTTCAATTCACCATTTTCCATTTTCCATTTTCAATTACTAACAACGGCATGATTAACAAAGAAGTTGTTCTTACGGGATTCGGGGTTCTTTCACCGGTCGGAATCGACAAGGAATCATTTCGCAACGCCCTTCTTGAAAACCGCAGCGGCATTGGTTTTCTCAACATCGAAACGTCAGACGATTCGCTTCGTCCCATGGGAAGTGAAGTGCCGGATTTTCGTGCGAAAGATTTTGTGAAACCGCGCAAGAATATCAAAGTGATGAGTCGTGATATTTTGTTGGCGTTTGTTTCCGCCTGCCACGCTTCTGCCGATGCCGGGCTTGTTACCGAAGGGGACGCCCGAACTGTTGAACCGGAACGCTTAGGTGTTGTGTTTGGTTCTGATTTGATCGGCGCGGAAGTGGATATGCTTCTTGATGCGTATCGGGCTGGTATTCGTGATGGTCAGTACCATTTCGATCAATGGGGAATTGACGCGATGAACGAGATTTTTCCTCTTTGGATGCTCAAATTTTTGCCGAACATGCCAGCGTGCCAGATTGCGATTGGTCACGATGCGCGGGGTCCCAGTAATTCCGTAACCTTGTGCCGTGCTTCGAGTCTTGCGGCAATTATTGAAGCCGTCCGAACCATTGAACGCGGTGCTGCTGACGTTATGATTGCCGGTGGATGCGGCAATCGGGTGAATCAGGATTTTCAGACACGCATCAAATCCTACTTCACCGCGCCGCGTCAAAATGATCCCAGCCGCGTGCCAAGACCTTTTGATGCTGACCGTTGCGGAAGCGTGTTGGGCGAAGGAGCCGGAGCGTTTATTCTCGAACGCCGTGATTTTGCCGAAGCACGAGGCGCAACCATTTACGCAACCATTCGCGGTTTTGCCGAGACCCACGAGCCTCATCTTCACCAATCACGCCCGACCGGAGAAGCAATTCGCCGTTCGATCCGGCTTGCCTTGCAACACGCCGGTCTGACTGCCGACGAGATCGGATTTGTCAACGCCGATGGAACCGGCGCGGAATACGATGATCGGATCGAAGCCGAAGCCATTCAGGATGTGTTGGGCAACGTGCCGGTGACTTCCAACAAAGGAAACTTCGGCGATCTCGGAAGCGGAACCGGAGCCGTCGAATTGGCGTCCGTTTTGCTTTCGTTCCAAGACGGTCAAATTCCGCCAACACATAATCATCACCAAACGGCAACCGATTGTCCTATCAATGTTGTTCACGGTAAGCCGGCGGCGTTTGCTAAACCTTTTGCTCTGAAATTGAATCAGACCCGAATGGGTCGGTCGTTTGCCCTGATTCTTGAAAATAAAAAATAAAAAATATACTTTTTGTACTTGTTTTTTCGTTTTTAGACTTCACGCAGGCAATGAGGCTTGAGGCAGCAGGCGTTTGAAAAGCAAGCCTCAAGCCTAACCGCCTAAATGTAACACGTGAAAGCGAATTTTAAAGTGTAAAAAGTATAAAACCCCTTAATCAGTCTGTTTTACTGATTGCCGCATCTCCAACCCTTATTGAGTTATCATGTATTTTTCTTTGATTGACCGGATTGAATCTTTAGAACCGGGAAAGCAAATTGTTGCAACAAAATCGCTTTCCTTGTCCGAAGAGTATTTGAAAGATCATTTTCCGAATTTTCCGGTGATGCCGGGCGTTTTGATGTTGGAGGCGTTGACCCAAGCGTCTGCGTGGTTGATCCGTATTTCGGAAAACTTTGCGCACAGCATTGTTGTTTTGAAGGAAGTCGGCAACGTCAAATATGCCCGTTTTGTTCAGCCGGGTCAAACCTTGAGAATTACGGCGTCGATCATTAAAGAAGATGGGGCATTGGTCAAACTTCGCACGGAAGGAAGCGTTGATGGGCAAACCAACCTCAAGGCTCAGATTGTTCTTTTTCGTTATAACTTATCCGATACGGATCCGTTGTTGTCGGTCAAGGATCAGAAGGTTATTGAGGAACTCAAAGAACGTTTCAAACTTCTTTGCCAAACACAATTCTTTTAAAACGGGAATTGTTGCCGGAACGAGAATATTATGCAAATCATTACAGACCTTGCTTTTTTCCCTGAAACGCTTCGTGGCGGGGCGGTTAGCATCGGCAAATTTGACGGAATGCATCTTGGTCATTCTCAGATTCTCCAACGCTTGAAAAGCCATGCCGAAGATCGGCATCTTCCGGCAATTGTCTTGACCTTTGACCCGTTGCCCGCGTCCATTCTTAACCCAAACAACCACTTCCAACCCATCTGTACGCTGGAACGGAAAATCGAATTAATCAGCCGTTTCGATATTGAGGCGTTGCTTCTTCTTCAAACTGACGCAGCGTTACTTTGCCAGAGTGCGGAGACTTTTTTTTTCAAAACACTCAGGGAGCGATTGGATGTTTCGGTGATTGTGGAGGGGCGAAATTTTTGCTTCGGGCATGACCGGCAGGGAACCGCCGACTCAATCCGCCAATACGGTTTGCAAACCGGAATTGAAATCGACATTGTGGAACCAATCCGGTTGAACGGGCAACTGATTTCGAGCAGCGGTATTCGAAAACTTCTTTGCGAAGGAAATGTAGAACAGGCTTCCGAGTGGATGTTGCAGCCGTACCGTCTTACCGGAACAGTCATTCAAGGCGACCAACGCGGTCGAACGTTGGGTTTTCCAACCGCCAATCTTGGAGAAACCGAAACCATCATTCCAAAACCGGGAATTTATGCTACGCGGACAATTTTCGACGGAAAAACTTTTGCCTCAACTACTCACATTGGCACGAATCCCACGTTCCGACAATCCATTCCGAAAATAGAGGTTTTTATCCATGATTTCTGCGGCAATCTTTACGGTCAAAAGATTAGTATTGATTTTCTTGCGGCATTGCGAGAGATTATCCGCTTCGAAACGCCGGAAGAACTCATTCGGCAAATGAATCTTGATATTCAAAAAAGCCGTGAAATCATAATTAGTAGCCAGTAACCAGTTGTTGGTTGTCAGTTGTTGGTTGTCAGTTGTTGGTTGTCAGTTGTTGGTTGTTGGTTGTTGGTTGTTGGTAGGGGCGGGGTTAAAATCCGCCCCTACAGTCGCCGGTTTTCGTACGGTTCGTTTTCGCGGCGACACCGATTTCAGTCAAACGCAACATTTTGATCGTTGGGACGCGGCGGGAGTTCAATTTGTGTTCGGTATTGATGCGATACCGAATCTTGTTACGATTGCGGAAAACCTTGCCGAATCAGAGTGGGATCAACTTGAACGACCTGCGAAATATACGGTTCAAACCATTCCGCGCGGCAAACGTGAGAATGTGAAAGAGCGGATTGTGGTGGAATGTCATTGTTCATGAATATTTTAAAAATTTAAAAATTTTCTGTACTTTCCAAGAATTTTAAACCAAAATTCCTTTCACAAAATTAGAGTTATTGTTCTTTTTTTTGTTCTTTTTCTTTTTTCTTTGGTGTGATCAGGAATGTGCCGAGTATGTTGGAGACGGCGGTGGAAATGTTGCCGGAAACACTTTGAGCCGTTCCCTGAATCTCACGGGCAACAAAAGCGGTGTTCATTCGTTGTTTGAAATTGTCAATTCGGGCAATTTCTTCTGGAGTTGCTCCGATTTTGAAATTGTCGATCATGTTTTCAAATTCCCGAATCAGTTCCGCCAAAGACGGAATCGGTAAATCGGCAGCACGAAGGAAATCCATAAAAACCGATTCCCAATATTTCATGTCATCAACCACTTCTTTCATCAAAACGTGTTGTTGTTCCGGTGACGCGGCGGCATAGTCATTCATCCATTGGAAATACCGCACCCGTGCCAATAAAAGAAGATTGCTTTCAAAAAACGATTTTTGCTCTGACCGGTTGTTTTGAAAATAAGCATAGACTTTTTTTTCAGTCTTGGAAAATCGAAACTCCGGTTTATTAACGGACTTACGCCCGAATTCCTCCTCCGCACGCTTGGCAAGAGCCTTAACCGTTTCCGGCGGCAACATCCGAAAATCACGGAGTTTCATCGCCCGAATCAAATCCGAACGGTCAATCGTTTCCGGGTTGATCGAACCCAAAACTCCGTACATCGAAATCATCAAAACTCCCACCGCCAAAACAACAAACGGTCCGGCAAAAAAACAAGCATTGCCAATAAAACGGAAAAATGTTCGAATCATGACTTTTTATCTCTCTTTTTTCTCAATTTTTTCTAAAATTGGTCTTTGTGAAAATCGGAAAATCTGTTAAAATCCGCACTTTGCTTTCCAGTATATCATCGAACCGAACGGCGTCTATACCATCAACAACGTCAAACCTGGATCCGACCCGTTCCCACAACAAAACATTCAAAACCATGAAAAACAACAAGGAAGTGACAATAGAACGGCAATCAGTCAGAAATGATTTCAATACGATTTTCCTTTTGATTTTATTGGTGATTATTTCTTTGTTTCTTGGTTTGTTGCCGAATTTAAGTTTTGGTCAGGACGGATTTTTAACGGCTCCGTCTGTGACGGCTCCGTCCATGACGGTTCCGGCAATGACGGTTCCGCCGCCGTCGGATATTACGTCCTCGTTCTTGCCGAATAATCCGGCTTCGACGGAACTCCCGCCGGTTGCCAATCCGATGTCAAATGGTGCGCCAGCAACATCCAATCCTCCTACTTTGTCGGATTCTTTTTCACCGCCGTCTCCGTTGTCGTCGCCTCGCTCTCCCGTAACACCGAAACAAACGAATGTTCCAATGTCTTCTCATGTTCGTGAGCCAAACCGTCTGTTACGTTCTGTTGTTGATCCGAACCATCCGTTTGCCCGTTATTTTGATTTGCCGAAGGATCCGCAATCAATGATCAAAGGTCAACCGTACACAATTGCCCAACTTCTGGACAGTACGAAAACACCGGGTTCGCGACGTCAACTTCTCCAGACTTATTGGGAATTGACCGGACTTTTGGCGGTGTACAATATTCATTGCGAAGCCGAACGGATGAGTCGTTCGGTGCGGGACGCGCAACAAAATCTCGCCGTGCTTCTGCTCCAACAACAACGCCGCGCCGCAGAAATCGGGTTTGTCAAAAAACAATGTGAGTTGACGGAACTTTTGCGGCGTTTCAAGGGAATTTCCTTAACAGAAAAAGAACTTCCCATTCCGTGCGATTATCCGCTTTTTAAGCGTTACGAAACGTTTGCGGACAAAATTGCCCGAACAGAACGGAGTCAATATTTAGGTCGTTTGATTCCGATTCAGGAACAGTTGATTGATGCCAAACACCGTAGTTGTACAACAACTTTTGAAATGTTGCAAAATATTCCGCCGGATTCACGGCAACTGATTGAAGTGCTGAATCAACGAACAACTGCGTTTTTGGAACTGGTTGAGGCGGTTGTTGACTACAACAAAATGATTGCGGAATACACATCGGCAACGATTCCGCCTGATGTAAGCGGTTCCCGTTTGGTTGGGGCATTGATTGAGTTACCGAAAACCAATGCAACCCCGGCGGCGTCAATCGTTCCGGCGGCTCCGACGATGGCGGCTCCGGCAATGACGGCTCCGGCTGTAACGAATAATTCATCAACCGAATATACTGTATCTGAAATGTTGAATGTGAACGGACTGAGCGGATTAAATGGATTGAATAGCGAACCGGAAGAAACGCCGCAACAAATTTCGCAAACCATTCCGCAAGTAACTTCACAAATAACTCCGCCAATAATTCCGCAACGCCTTCCCGTAGGACGAAAACCGTTTGCACCCATCGGACAACAACCGGTTGTTCCGGCTTCTTATGTCGAAGAACAATGACAAACGTAACTGTCTATTTTGTTTTTAAAGATTGATGTTTTGGTAAATTATTTTAGTCAATTATTTTAGTCAATTGTTTTGGTATTGAATTAAAAACAACTCCGAAGGAGTTCTATTTTGATAACCCCGTGCAAGCGGAGCGCAGCACGGGGTAAGTGTACAAAAAAACGAGAACACCGATAGGAGTTCAATAAAGTGATTTATTGGGGGACGGTGTGTCATGGATCACCAAACATCAAAATTGAACTCTTTTCAGAGTTCGGGAGAGTTGTGTGTCCCTTTCCCCGTGCTGCGCAAGCTTGCACGGGGTTATCCAACTTAAACTCCTTCGGAGTTGTTTTAGTTAGTTGTTTTTATTACTTTGCGCGCAAT
>JAISQH010000287.1 GCA_031274385.1 Planctomycetaceae bacterium
TTTGCGCGCAAAAAATTTACAAAACGACGCCGCGTCTATTAATCTTGTTATTCAAGGTTTGCGCGCAAAGACGCGGAGAAATAGGAAGTTGATGTTTTCGTTTGGGATAAAAACAACTCCGTAGGAGTTTAATATGGATAACCCTGTGCAAGCCTGCGCAGCACGGGGTAAGTGGATCAATCAATCCCGAACTCCGACGGAGTTCAATTTTGTTGCCGCTGTTCCGTCATGCACAACCGCGAAATCATTTCCTCTTTATTGAACTCCTTCGGAGTTCTCATTTTATTTACCGTTTACCCCGTGCTGCACTCCGTTTGCACGGGGTTATCCAAATTAAACTCCTACGGAGTTATTTTAGTATTGCCCAACTCATTTTCAAATATCATCTTTCTTTGCGTCTTTGCGCGCAAAAAATTTACAAAACGACGCCGCGTCTATTGAGTTGTTTCATTTTTTCTTCGGAACATTCTTCGCATCGAAATTCGGGGGAATGATCATTGAGTCGATCATAATTTGTTGTTTTGACCAACCGATAACCTTTGCAAGTTTTCCCGCAATTCACGCAAACGATGTTATCTTTGATTTCCCACAATGGATTTCGGTATTCTACTTTGAAAATAATCCGATCTATCCAGAAGAAAATCAATCCTCCCAATAGATTAGCGATAACGGTAACAATCCAATCATTATAACCACGTAACGCCCATAATACAACAGCCAGAATCGGGGTTGATAATTGCCAGCGAAACAAATAGAACAAGTATTTCTTAATCATAAAATGAATTTGATTAATAAAAAATGATCCCGGAATGGAAAAATCATTCCCGCCGTTCCGCAACTGGTTCCAACCGCCCCGCAAGGGGCATTATACACCAGCCCGCCGCAACGCGGCGGGGAACGAAAACAAACAACAACACCGCCCTGAAAGGGCATTATCTTAAATGGGGCATTTTTTGGTATCCTGTCCCTTCGGGGCGGCGGATGATTGGAACAAATGCAACCCGCCGCGATGCAACGGGCTGGATTATACCGCTCTTTCAGGGCTTTTTGATTTCAAATCAGGTCATTTTGGGTTCCTTTTCAGGAAATAACCTCACTAATAATTTCTCCCCAAGGACCTTTTTCCCCTTTTGCGTTTTCCCAACGTGCTGCCATGTACACAATTTTTCCTCGTTCGCTTGGCGGAAAGGTTAGTTTGTAGGGTGAACGTGTTACGAGGACACTGTTTGTTAATTCGCTGGGATCAGTGATAGGCGTGTCGCTTATTTTGAAATAAACAACGGCACCGATGGCGTTATCGGGCTTTTTCCGCCGTGTACTTTCGGAATCCCGAATATGCAAAATCAACTCGTAAGGGTTTTTGCTTTCGGTAGTAATGACCGGGTGGGTATTCGGAGCGGGTCTTGGGGAAGGCGTCCGGTCGTGCAACGGAACCGCCATTGATTCGCGGTCAACATCGGTCACTGCGGGGTTGTACAAATAACCCCGAACAAACTTGCGCAACGCGCTTTTCAACACTTCCCGCGCCTCATTTTTTTCCAACACATCTAATTTCCCGCGATTTGGTTCTTCCGCTTTTGTTAGTGCTTGCGAATAGATGTTGCATTGTTGTTGCAATGTCACAACGTCTGCTTCGGGGATTTTCATTGCGCTGTAATGATTGCTTGCATACAAAATGAGGTTCTTCGCCCACACCAACAAGCCTTGATCCGATCTTGGCAAATAATCTTGCGTACTCATAATTGTCTCCTTTGAAGTTGTTTGGTACAATAGTAACGTTCGAGGCAATTCCTGTAAGGATAAAAGGAATTTTCTCTAAGTTTAACGCAATTCGTTCAAAATGAAAAGGTGTTGCCCCAAATTTTTTTAAATTTTTTTCCAACCCGCCCGTTCATAGTTCAAAATTCGGTAGGCATGGATTAAATATTGGTCGGTATGGATTAAGGCTTGGTAGGCATGGATTAAAGGTTGGTCGGCATGGATTAAGAGTTGGTTGGTATGGATTAAGAGTTGGTTGGCATGGATTAAAGATTGGTTGGCATGGATTAAAGATTGGTCGGTATGGATTAAAGGTTGGTCGGTATCAATTATTCCTGACTCCAACGGAATCATCCTAAAATAGCCATGGGTAGGCGGTACTCCGCCAACCCTTGGAACGAAAACGCCATTCACCGGAACGAAAACGTTATTCATCGGAACGAGAACGTTATTCATCGAATCCGAATATTGACGGATTATTGGGGCAAACGTTCCCCACCGCGTTGCGGTGGGCTGGATTATGTTGCCCTTTCAGGGCGTTTTGATTTCATTGTTCTCTTTTTTTACCAAATGAACAACGAAAAATCTTTTACCGAACAAAACCAAAAAAGAGTGAAAACTACAACACTGGGGGTTGATTTATTTGACGGGAGGGGTTATAAAAATGAGATTCACGTTTCTTGCCCCGCGTCTTTGACGCAACAACACGAAGAAAACGCGGAATATTTTGCAAAAACAAACGATATTACGAATCGGTTCGGGGTTGGATTTTATCATTTTTCAATCATAGTAAGAGGTTTACCATGTCTAAATTTGTTATTCCCAAAGGTTACAAACCGACGTTTAAGTTTCGGGAGATCGAAACCGCCATTAAAGGAATCAAGGATGATTTTGAACGGGCGTTATCAACCCAGTTGGGATTGCTTCGTGTAACGGCGCCGATGTTTCTTGACCCGACAACCGGACTCAATGACAATCTCAACGGAATTGAAAAACCTGTCAAATTTTACGCGACTGATGTTCAAAAGGAAGTTGAAATTGTTCAATCGCTTGCCAAATGGAAACGATATGCTCTTTACAAGTACGGATTCCGTCCGGGCGAGGGGCTTTACACGGATATGAACGCCTTACGCCCTGATGAAACTATTTCACCGATTCATTCCTTTTACGTCGATCAGTGGGACTGGTGCAAAGTGATGAAGCGTGACCAACGCAATGTTGATTTCCTCAAATCAACCGTTGATGCCATTTTCGGAGCCATTAAAGCCACCGAATACCGCGTTTGTTCCCAATATTCGCATATTAAACCGATTCTACCGGAAAAGATTACGTTTATAACGAGTGAGGAACTGCTGCGAAAATACCCTAAATTAACACCGAAAGAGCGTGAAACAGTGATTTGCAAGGAAGCGGGAGCGATTTTCGTGATTGGTATTGGTGGGGAACTGGCTGACGGAACGATTCATGACGGTCGCGCCCCTGATTACGACGATTGGTCAACTCCGCGTGAAGGCGGTATCGGTCTTAACGGCGATATTATGCTTTGGCATCCGAAACTTGAAACTGCGTTAGAGGTTTCTTCAATGGGAATTCGGGTTGATGCGGAGGCGTTAAGGCGTCAGGTTAAGATACGGCAATGCGAAGAACGCCTGCAATTGCTGTTTCACAAGAGTATTTTGAGCGGCGAACTTCCGCAAACGATTGGCGGCGGGATAGGTCAATCGCGTATTTGCCTTTTCATGCTTCGTGCCATTCACATCGGCGAAGTTGCCTGTGGATTGTGGCCCGATGAAATGCTCAAAGCCTATAATGACGCCGGAGTAACCCTTCTTTGAAAGAGAACAACGATTCTTCAAAAGGCGGCAACGATTTTTCCTGACCCCGTTGGGGTCAAAAAGAAGATGCCGTCCTTTTAATCTAACCCAAACGGGGTTATTTCAAAATAACCGGTGATTTGCGGTTTTTTACGGCGTTTTATTTGTGATTCGAAAGAATTTAGCGGAACGATTGACGTTCTTCCAATGCGTCGGCGAGCATTTCTTTGTTGGCGAATTGTAAATCGCTGCCGGTTGTGACGCCTCTGGCTAACCGTGTCACTTTGATAGGGGGACGAACCGACTCCAACTGCTTAATAATATAAAGTGCCGTCGAATCCCCCTCTACCGTCGGGTTGGTTGCCATGACTATTTCCAGAAATGAACCCGTCTTAACCCGATCAACGAGTGCCGAAATGGTTAGTTGATCGGGTCCGATTTTATCCAACGGAGCAAGGCGTCCAAGTAAAACATGGTAAAGTCCGTCATATCGTCCGGTTTGCTCCAACGCAATCAGATCGCGGGGTTGCTCGACAACGCAGAGGATTGCCTGATTCCGTTTCGGGTTGCGGCAAATCTCGCAAAGTTCCTGCTCCGCCAAATTAAAACAATGCTTGCAATACCGGACGTTTTCTTTCACCGCGTAAATGGCGTCCGCCAACGCAAGAGCTTCTACTTTTTCGACTTTGAGCAAATGATACGCGATTCGTTCGGCGGATTTCTTGCCGAGGCCGGGTAGTTTCTCAAATTCCTTGATCATCCGCGTTACGGATTCGGTCAATTCCGACATGGCAAAAAAGTAAAAAAGGAATCAGCAGTTATCAATAAGAAATAGCAAGCATTCATCCCAATGATCCGTTAATCGCACCGACCTATTGCGGCATTATTTTTTCAAGAGTTTCGGTAAGATTACCGAGATTCATGCCTTCGGTAAGCGATTTCATGGATTCGGCTTGTTGTTGGCGTGATGATTCGGTGGCGTTGTTGGTTGCCGTGACAATGAGTTCCTCCAGCAATTCAACATCTCCCTGTTGAAAAAGAGCCGGATCAATCCGGCAGGAAACCATTTCCTGAAGCCCGTTGACATCGACCAATACAAGACCGCCCGCTGCGGAACCCTGAATACGAAGATGTTTGAGCCTATCATTCATTTCCTGAATCTTGCCGCTAAATTCATGTGCCTGCTTCATCAGTGAACCGATTTCAAACATTTTACCAAACATAGTTGTTTTTCAAAAACAAAGGAGAATAATTCGTCCAGCCCCAGTAAGAAACACTGAATCATTGTATCCGGTTAAAAAGAATATGTCAACGCCCTTTGATTATCAATTCCGCCTGAGAGGACAATTTTTTTTGGTTGACACTTTTCCGGCAATATGAGAAAATGTTGAAATTCAAATTTTGACAGTATTATTATTTGGCGTTTCCCGCCTTTTCCTTTTTCATTTTTACAACCGAAGATGCATCGGGATTTTCAACAAAACAATAAGTGGACACCGGAACTCGAAAAGGAACTTCAACAACTTTTGGAGATTGCTGTTTTTGAAGACACGCAAGCGGTTGGTGATTTAACGAGTCTTTCCTTGATTCCGTCGGGGTTAACGGGTTTGGCGTTGATTCGCAGTCGGGAACGCGGTATTATTTCGGGGGTTTCGGGGGTTTCGGCGGTTCTCAACGCGGTGAGTCCCGCTCTTTGCTGGCGACCGGCGATTGAAGACGGCTCGGAACTTCGCGCCGGTGATGTTATTGGACAGATCGAGGGACCAGTGCAAAGTATGTTAATTGCAGAGCGTTTGGTCTTAAACTTACTCGGTCAACTTTCCGGCATCGCAACATTAACCAAAAAGTATGTTGAAGCGGTTGCGGGGACTTCGGCAAAAATCTACGATACACGAAAAACAACGCTTGGGTGGCGTCGTTTGGAAAAATATGCGGTTTGTTGCGGCGGCGGGCGTAACCATCGAACCGGACTCTTCGATGCCGTTTTGATTAAGGACAATCATCTCGCGTTTGGGCGTGACAATAACGGACGATTTACGCCGGCGGAAGCGGTGATTCAAGCCCGTCAATTTCTTCAATTCCACGCCGATTCGTTGCGTGCCGATCCTTTTCTTCCCGTTCTTCCCGAAACTAAAAATCAAACCGCTCATTCTGTACCGATTATTGAAATTGAAGTTGATACGTTGGAACAATTGCGAGAGGTTTTACCGGTTGCTCCTGATATTGTGCTTCTCGATAACATGACGCCGCCGCAACTGATTCAAGCGGTTGGGATTCGTAACAGATTGGCACCTGATGTGGAATTGGAGGCGTCAGGCGGAATTAACTTGAAAACGGTTGGGGATGTTGCCGCAACCGGTGTCGAACGAATCAGTGTCGGCGCCCTAACCCACTCAGCCGCCACTCTTGATCTCGGTCTTGATTGGGAATAATAGAATAAGTACATTATCGTAGAACAAAATGATAGAAGCCTCAACATAACGTGTTACCAACATAACGTTACCGCAACATTGAAAAAGTGATGCCGCCAACAAGTTTAACAATGTATTTCCATTTTCTGTAAAATAAAAATGAACGACAATAACTCTATTGAATTATCGGACATGAAAGAGTTACGGGCGACGAACAATTTTTTGGTACCCCGCCTTGTCAATTTTCAAACGGATGGCACAATATACAATACATTCTTTTTACAAAAAATGAAATATTTTTGGCACTTTTTAACAATTTTGACAACCCCCACAAAATGTGGAATAAACAGATTTGTTTTTGTATTGCTTGATCTTTTTTAATCTTATTTTTTATTGCCGTTAAATCGTGTCTCTCTTTAATGTGTCCTATTTGTGGCGCGCCCGGGGTGGTT
>JAISQH010000399.1 GCA_031274385.1 Planctomycetaceae bacterium
TCTGTCAACAACTTTTCTGTTGCAACAAGCAACTCCTCTCGTTGAATTTGTCAACAGATTGTACAGATTTTAATAAAAAACTAATCTGTATCATCTGTAAAATCTGTTGACAAACAAAATATAGACCTATTTTATATTGCCTGATTTTTTGTTACGGAACAAGTCTCGTTTTCTTTTTCGTGTCAATATTCAACTCGCGAGCAAGCGTCGTATTTTCCCATTCGCGGGTGGTCGCAAGTTTCGAGTTCGGCGCAATGATGCGTTGGGCGACCATCGCAAGGACAAGATTTCGTTGACGCGACGGTTGCGGTTCTTCACCTTGCCGCCTTCGCGAAACGATTCGCGGAGGAGGTAGGTGGGCGACGAATTCCGGTTAGGTATTTTTGCAACGTGCATGTGTATAGTATGGCACATAAAAACCAGATGTCAATAGCACCAAATAAAAATTTACATGCCTACATTTTTAACAACAATTTACATAACTCCTTGTGCTAAAAATAGTTCCAGCAAAAAAATGTTTTTTTTACTGGAACTTCGGTCTAACCCTGAAGTTTCACGGGTGGAATGACTACTGACGCAACGCTCTTTGTGTTTTTTCTCAATCCCGTAAATCACGTCGAAAAAATGAGAGCAGGATTGGCGGAATAATTTTTCATTTGTTTCGTCTTTCAAAAAATAAAAACCGCTCACTTCGTGCGCGTCCCTGACAGACGCCGCGAAAAACACGAAAGACACGAAAATTGTTTCAAAATTTTTCGTGTCTGTTCGTGTCTTTCGCAGTTGAAAAATAACGGGTGTTACATTTCTGCTATGTTAATGTTTCCCGTTCGTGGTAATGGGTGTGGAGCAATTCGTGGGACTTGTGCGAATTGGGTTCGCCGAGATATTCCTTGTAAATCTGCACGATTTCAGGATTCGCGTGCGAAACACGTAATTTTTCGCCGTCATCAATATTGTACAAACCTTGTGTACGTGTTTTGACCTTTTTGAGATCAGTTCCGTAAGGTTGACCGCCGCCGCCTACACAACCACCGGGGCATGTCATCACTTCAACAAAATGAATGTCACTCTTCTCACCGGAGTTAATCTGATCAAGCAACCTTTTGGCATTGCCAAGACCGTTGACCACCGCAACTCCAACATTCAACCCGTTGATATTGACATGGGCTTCCTTAATCCCGTTCAAACCGCGAACCGCCTCAACCTTCAAATCGCTGAGTTCCTCACCAGTCAGGAAATGATAAGCGGATCGAATCGCCGCTTCCATCACGCCTCCGGTGACACCAAAAATTTTGCCGGCGGAACTTCGCACTCCGAACGGAGTGTCTGCCGGTTCCGGTTGCAGACCTTTGAGGTCAAGATCAAACCGGCGAATCATCTGAGCCAACTCCCGTGTTGTCAGAACCGCGTCAACATCCTGATAACCACTGCGTCCCATTTCAGGACGGCTCGCCTCGAACTTCTTGGCAGTGCATGGCATCACAGAAACACTGAAAATCTTTTTCGGATCAAGATTGTTTTTTTCAGCGTAGTACGTTTTGATCACCGCTCCAAGCATCGCCTGCGGACTTTTACAACTCGAAAGATTCGGAATATTCTGCGGATAAAACGTTTCAACATACTTAATCCAACCAGGCGAACAACTGGTGAACATCGGCAAAACACCGCCGGTTTTAACACGGTGAACAAGTTCGGTTGCTTCTTCCATGATGGTCAGGTCGGCACTAAAACTGGTATCAAAAACACGGTCAAATCCCATTTGCCGCAATGCCGCGTGCATCATTCCCATCACGTCACTGCCCATCGCAAAACCAAACTCTTCACCGAGTGCAATGGAAACTGACGGGGCGTGCTGGACAACAACGTGCAGATTCGGGTCTCGCAACGCGGCAATAATCCGTTTAATGTGCGATTTGCCAACCAGTGCGCCGGTCGGACAGGCGGTAACACATTGACCGCAGTTAACGCAACTCGAAACGTTCATTCCTTCGTCGAACGCCGTACCGATCGTCGTTTTGGAACCGCGATTAATAAAATCAATGCACGCAACGCCCTGAACTTCTTCACAAACCCGAACGCATTTCCCGCATTTAATACATTTTTCCGGGTCACGGACAATGGATTCGCCGGAAAAATCTCTTGAAAATTCGCTCTTTTGACCGACAAACCGCCGCCGACGAATTCCAAAGGATTCGGCAAGTTCGCGAAGTTGGCAATTTCCGTTGCGCTCGCAGAACAGGCAATCGTCGGGATGATCGGCAAGGAGAAGTTCGATAATCATACGCCGTGCTTCAACAGCGCGGTCAGAATGAGTCTTGACTTTCATTCCGGCAGCAACAGGAAACGCACAACTCGGCACAAGACTGCGTTGCCCTTCGACTTCGACAACACAAATCCGGCAGGCTCCGCTAGGCGGCAAACCATCGTAATAACAAAGCGTCGGAACATGAATTCCGACTCGCCGTAACGTTTTCAGCAATGTCTCGCCCGGTACAGCATCGACCGACCGACCATTGACTTCAATCTTGACAGTGTTGGGTGGTGTTGACATAAAAATTAATAGGGTTTAAGGGTTGTTAAAAATTGGTTTAAAGGATTTATAAAGAATCAAAAGGTTGATGGTTCAATCTGTATTCTTCGACAAACGGTTGTAACTTTTCCGTCAACTCATTTTCTAATTGTTCTTGTCTACTGAGTTTTGCAGCCATTGTAAAATTCCTTGTTTTCATCGTATTTTTGAATAATATCAACAGTTTACAGATTAACGTTAGATTTTCACAGATGTTGTTCATTCATATTCTAAAAAATAATCCGGCAAATTGGTATAAATCTGTGGAAAAAAAGGATTATTTACTTTTGTGCGGATGGGATCATTTCAATCATTGTAAAGTGAAAATCGAGAAACAATGCAAGGAGAATACATACTAAAACTGTAATAATAATGTCTCGATAGTGAAGCGGTTTCTGCTGTCGAAATAGATTCATGTCAAAAATAAAAGAAACAAAAGAGAACTTATCACCAAAATAGACAACGCCAAAACAAGTAAGAAGAACCCTGATACCGTTTTACCAATCCATCCTCCATCCAATATTTGTTGCATTGTTGGATACAAATTTTGACAGGCATTTCGAATGGTTCCGGCTGTGTACATTTTGTCATTACAAAGGATGTCGATTTCAATACCAACACCGCCCGGTTTACCATCGGAGCCGTATGAAAGTAATTGCCAACTATTACCATCCGTCGAATAAATTAAAAATTGTAACCAACCATCTGACATATTGTATTTCCTGATAAATTCGATATTCTCCCTTTCCGTGAATAATGTTTCCAATTGATCGGGAAAAACCTTATTTTCATTACGGTATTTTTCAAGTTGTTGTGCAAGGTACTGAATATTTCGAACGGTTTTTTCCTGCGGTGACCGAATCCAACTTTTCGGGTGATAAGTCCAAGCCAAACAAAAACCAATATGAGCCGAAACAATCACCAAAAGGAAAAAGAAAAAAGCAATTATTTGAAATCGAATCAATTTTTTATCAACTTCAATCGGCAATGTTTTTTCTGAGATGCTTTGTTTTGTGTGTTTCATTTCTTTATTTCGGCGTTTATGATGTTCTCAGTTAAACGTGTCCCATTTCCAATTTTTGCAATAGTTTTTCCGGTGAAATGGCGGGAACCGGTGATTGCCGAAAGTCTTTTACATTTCTTGTAATAATATAGTTAATGCCTTCAAAATCAGCCGCTGATGCTTGAACGGCGTCCTCAAAATCGGTCATATCGGAGTGTAACGATTCCAAAATGACACGTTTATCAACAGCAAGTAAATCAATTCCATCCGTGTTAACCGTTTTTTTAAGGTACGACAAAGCAATATCACGCCCCTTAACTTTGCGTAGGATATAGTACATGTTGACAACTGTTGTTGCTGTAATGAAAAAACAAATATTGATTCCGTCAGCCAAAGATAATATTTTTGCGGATTCTGCAAAAAATGGCTCACGTTTTAAAATAACGTCAAGATAAATATTCGTGTCAATTAGCAGTGTAAGCATGGCAATGTTTTTCTATCATACTTTGAAATCTTAGTTCGTCCACATCTTCCAATGTATAACCTTCGAGTAATCCGGTAATGGAATCGAGATACTCTTGCATTGTGTATTTTTTCTTCGATACCGATTCTTTTTTTCGAATATTAATTTCGACATCGAACCCGCGTAACGATTCCGGTAACACAAGGGGGATTTTACCATCTTCAAGGATTGTGGTTTGAAAATGAAGTGTTGTCATAAATTAATTACGATGTTTGATTAAACGTGTCGTATTTCCAAAATCACACCCGAATCAATCAGTGCATTAATCATGAATCTATTTCTTTTTAAGATATTCATTTTTAGCTTCTTCGAGTTCTTCCATCGAATAGCCTTTCAAAATACCTTTAAGTGCCAAGATTCCTTTTGGTGATACCGTTTTATCTGATATTTGTTCGGTTGATTCCAGCGAAACATTCAATTTCACCATCTTGCCGCGTAACGATTCCGGTAACACAAGAGGGATTTTGCCGTCTTCAAGGATTGTGGTTTGAAAATGAAGTGTTGTCATAAATTATATTGATTAATTAACTGATTAATTGATTAATTGATTGGTTAATTGGTTAATTAGTGAATTGTTCTTGGAAGCGTTGGGCTTGTCCCTTTATTTTCATTATTTTGTTGAAAACCGGCGTTTCTTTGCGGATAAAAATATTTTTCGTTCCCAACAAAACAGCAAGAGCCATTGAATATACGCTAAAAACAACCGGCGGTCAACACAATTGTCAGGACAACCACACCGCAATCGCCTAAACAACAATCTGTCGGCTCATTGAAACGAGTGGAGATTACCGATATAATCAAAACGTTTTGAATGATAGAGTTGATAAATTTATATGAATCAATGGGAATTTCACTGTGTTTTGGCGTTTGGTTTTAGTTTTTATACTCCTTCCGGCTCTGGACTTGTTGGGACTGTTGTTTTGTTCTAACCTGTTTGGTTTGTTGGGGTTTGTTTTTATTGTGATTGCGATTCTTGGTTCCGGGGTTCTTGGGGCGTTTCTCGCACGGTATCAAGGGTTGCGTTGTTGGATTGAATTTAACCGGCAATTAGATCGAGGAGAATCACCAACTTTATCGGCATTGCACGGTATTCTTATTCTGTTGGCGGCGGTGCTGTTGATTGTTCCGGGCTTGCTAACTGATTTTATGGGACTGTTGCTGCTGGTTCCGCCGGTTCGGTCTCTGCTCATTTCGCATCTCCAACTCCGTTTCGAAGCCTATCGTGCCCAAACCAGCCGGCATCCAAGACAACCACCGCCCAATACGCCCGATATTATTGATGTGGAATAGAACTGATGATTTCATTCTTTGTGGGGCTTCATTTTAGCGACGGGAGCTTGCCCCAAAAATAAATCGACGAGTGTTTTTTTTAAATTGATTGCGGACGCAAGCGTATGAAAAGAATCAATCATTTCGGGGGCAAGCCCCTTGTTCTACCCCACCATTTTTTTGAGATACGACCCATACGAACAATACAAGATAAACGAAAGAGCCATCATCAATTCTATTTTAGTCGCGCTAGCGACGACATAATGCATAACCGGCGGTGTAGCGCAGCGCAACCGCCGGACAACGCCCCTCCAACCACCATCAAGTCGCGCAGCGACGGCATTATCAAAAGCGGAGTTTAGGGAATGAGATGAAGATGAGTTTCGATAATATCGTCACTGCGCGACTTTGTTGTTGGGGGAGACTCGATCCGGTGATTGCGCTGCGCTCCCTCACCGGTTATGCATCATGCCGTCGCTGTGCGACTATTGAAAAAATGTATGTTAAAAGATGGGTGGTATAACGAGGGCAAGCCCCCGTCGCTAACGTGATTTGTGTTGTATAACAAGAGCAAGCCTCGCCCCTACAAAATCCGGTTTTTGAACCGCTTGCGTCCCACACAACCCCCCAATCACCAACCACAACCCCCCAATCACAAACTCTCACGCTGTCAAACTCGAAATTTTTGCCATTGGACGTGATATTTTTGTCGCTTGACTTGTGACAATTTCTTTCTGCCACGTGCCAATTTCTTTCTGGCACGTGACAATTTCCTTGAATGGTCACTCTTAAACCGCCTATTTTGACAAAAACAGTGATTAGACCTTTTCTCTTACTTCCCTTGTTCCGTAAAAACCAGATTTAATGCCACGAAGGGGCGTTTTTAGGAAGTGGTGAAAAAAAAAGTCTAATCATCAGGCTAATTTCATGAAACGCCGCAATGTCCATTCTGCCAAAAGAAGCGAGACAATCGCAATCAGGAGAAACCTCAGCATTTTTTCTTCGGCTGCGGTGTCCGGCACTGCCCGTTGAGAACGAATTTTGAGAAGTTCGGTTACCGGCGAACCGGCGTAAGAATGATCGTAAGAACGATCCGTTGTTTCCGCAAAAAAATCGATATTGCCGTAAAGGTTGGATTCCTTAACCGGAGGCAACGCCTCATGGGGCGACCGAAAATAGACGCCGCCGCTTTTTGCCGCCAACTCCGTGAGCAATAATTCATTCCGGCTTGGTTGTTCCCGTTCCAGATCGCTCATGCGAACCTGAACCGTTCGCGTCATCCGTTCCTCCGTTCCCGGAATCGTGAACTGAATTGACCATGTTCCTTCTTCGGTCAATGGGAGATGAGTCTGATAAGTACCGGGAATATTCAAATCCAGTTTTCCTTCCACCGTTCGGAGCGTTCCCGACGGCGATAAAATATCCACCGGAACAGCAGGAACCGTAATCGGATTCAATTGCGCATCATTTGCGGTGATCCGAAGTTGGGCAATCGAACCCAGTGAATAACGTTGTTTGTCGGTTGCCAGCGAACCTCGGTCGGATTCACGTTGCAAACGCCCCTGACCAACATAACGCAGCATCTTTGTTGCGATTTGTTCGAATATTTTTTCGTCTTGCCGCCGAAGCCGCCATAATTCACCGCTGCCAAGATAAAGAACCCGACCGGCTCCGTAAAATTGTTCCACAAGGAACGCTCCGGTTTCGGCTCGCCCCATTGTTTCCGGTGATCCCGAAGAAGCCAAAAGGGTGGCGGTTGGTTTGACGCCCTTGACCGCAAAGAAACCATAGAAACCGGGAAATTCTTCCCAGAACGTCCGACCTTCCGCCGGAACCGGTTTCAGGAACTCCGCATCTTCTCCGGCTCGGCTGAACTTCAATTGCCAAGCCTGCACATCGCCATGATACCGATGATCGAAAGGGGATTGTTTCGCCAAAAACTCAACCGGATACAACGCCCGAATTTTTTCCATGCCCATTTCCGTCACCCAACCGGTAACAGTATCCGCCTGATGAATGGCTCCGGCAACAAGAATCAACCCGCCGCCCTGACGCGCCACCCAAAATTCGAGAGCGTTGATTTGTTCCTCCGAAAGTTCCCGCCAGTTCGGATCAAATGCAACCACAATATCGTATTCCGACATTTCCGCCCGTGTAGACGGGAATTGCTCCAATATTTTGTCGGCATTCTGCGAGATACCGGGTTTCGACCAAGTCAGGAAAACATCAACCGACATCGACTTGTCCCGATAAATCTGCGAACACAGAAATTGGTAATCCCGGCTTGGCGCCGAAGCAAACAAAAGAACACGGTCTTTCCGATTAACAATTTCAACTTCGGCTTGTTGTTGGTTATCGGCGGGCAGATGATCTTCTTGGGGCGGCAGGATTTTAACTGTTAGACGTTGCTTACCCGGTTCGGCAATCTGAACTTCAAAATTCGTCTCAATTGTCCCGTTCCCGTGAACCGGAATTTCTTTTTCACCAATTTTGACGGGGCTTGCCTCGTCCGAACCCAGCGGTTGAGTCCAGAGTTCCACCGGAACCGCTGCAAGCGGAGCCGTTGCAAGCGGCGTTGCAAACGGAGCCGCCGGAACCGCAAGGTTGTTTTTGTTTTCGCCGGTTTGTTCCCCGCCCATGATTTCAATAGGAACTTTGACCGTGAACGAATCACCGGGAAATGCCCGATCAGGAACATCAAGATTGCCGACCCGGAAATTAAGCGGTTGCCGTGTCCGCCCGACACCAACCGGATAAATCGGAATCTTTAACCGTTGCGCCGTTTCAAGCGGCGTCGCAAAATCACGCCCGGCATTCTGCGCACCGTCGGAAATCAAAATAATTCCGGCAAGCGGTTGACCTCGTTCCCGTTGTAAAATCTCAAAAAGCGCGTCACCGATTGCCGTTTCTTCGCCGTTCGGCTTCAGATGGTTCAAGTCATTCAATTCATTTAAATCATTTGAACCATTCAACTCCGTCGAAACCGCCGGTTGATTCAAATCAGCCGGAGTATTCCGGGCATCGGAATCTTTTAAATTTTTAAAATCATCCAAGTCATCTGAATCATCTAAATCATCGGAATGACTAAAATGAGTTGGTTTCCGATTCCTTTGTTTCAGTGTCAAATCAAACGAATAAAGAAGCACGTCATGTTTTTTAGCGAGTTGGTCAATTAGTTCGCTCCGTTCGATCCAATCAATTACCGCATCAAGCCGAGTGGGACTGTTTTCGGGTTCTTCGTTTTCGGTTGGCGGCAAAAGATCGCGGTTGCCCATGCTGGCACTGGAATCAATCAACACCGCAACCCGCGAACTGCCAACAAGATATTCCCGTTGCGGATGCAAATAAAAGAGAAACAAACCAAGAATGACGGCAATTCGCAAAACAAGCAAGAGAACACGTTGCCAATTTTTCAATTCGGCGGCATCAATCCGATAACGCCGGAAGAAATAAACAATCAGAAGAACAACGATCAGAATCGGCAGAAGCCAATCGTTATTTTCCTGAATTCGCGTCCACCGAAACATGGTTTCGCGGGACATGGAATCCGTTATTTGCGCCCAAAAAGTATTCAAGGTATCGATTTAATACAGACCGGACAAGTTCGTGAAAATAATTAAACAGTATAACATATTTCCTTTTTTGCCAAAGGGATAAGAACAATTCTTTCCAAATCATTTCATTTTTTGCCTTTTCCCCGCGCAACAATTGTCAAAAAGGCTGATATAAAATTAGGGGACTGTCTATTTTAATTTTTCCATATTTGTTTTATTATGAGGTATCGAGTTGGCGTCGATATTTTTTGTTTTCTCATTTTTATTCAAGAGTGATTTTTGTGTTATTATTGAGTTTCTGGTGGTTTGATGATTGAAAAGAGGGAGATTCCTAATTGGTAGGATTCAA
>JAISQH010000323.1 GCA_031274385.1 Planctomycetaceae bacterium
CACGACGGAATTTTGATCGTGGACGAAAACATGGTCGTTCAGCGAATTAATAAGAAATTCCTTTATCGTGACCATGACATCGAAATCGGAAAATCCGTCTGTTACAAAGCCATCGCCGGACTCAATCAACCTTGTGAATCGTGCCCCTGTATCAAAACGTTTCAGGACGGAGAACGCCACGAATGGGTTTATTACAATCCGAAACGTCATCTTTGGGTCGAATTGTCCAGTTTTCCGCTTTATGACCGCGAAACCGGTGAGATTACACGGGTGATTGAGTTTTGCCGCGACGTCACCAACCAGAAAGAACACGAACTCGAATTGGAACAACGCGAAAAACTCTTTACCGCCATTCTCGAATCGTCACGCGACGGAATTTTCATCACCAATGAAAATAACGACAACAAATTTTTTAACCCGACCTTGTTGAAAATGTTCGACGGGGATGAAGAACTTTTCACAACTTATTCGCCGGAACAACTACAGCAACGTTATGACAAAATTATTATCAATTCGGAGGAATATCTGCAAGATATTCTTGCCCTGCGGGATTCAAAAGGCAGCCGCGAAGGGATTTTGCGGTTTCGGGACGGTAGAATTTATGAATGGCACGGCGCGGCGGTTCAAACGAGTTTCGGGAAAAACGGTTATACCCGAATCTGGACGTATCACGATGTGACCGAACAACACCAAACCGCCGAAATCCTTCGACAAAGTGAAGAGCAATATCGTTCGCTTTTCAATTCGATACCCATCGGATTTATTTTGTTTGAAGTTGACCTGAATCCCGACGACAAAACGATCAAATTGCGATGCATCGAACTCAATCCCGCCATGCTCAAAATCACGCCCAAACCGCGCGAAGAATTAATCGGCGGCGATCCCTACGCTTTCTTTCACCCCGAAGCAAAATTGTTGTCCCATGATCTCGGTAAAGACTGGACGCTTGGTATTTTGCAGCGAACTATTGCCGGAATTCAGGAAACTTATTTGACTTACGATCCCGGAACCAACGGTTATTACCATCTTTTTGTGTTTCCTTCCAAATCGGGACAAGTCGGCGTGTTCGTCATGGACGTGACAACACAAATCCGTTCCGAACAGGCTGTCCGCGCCAAAGAATCGCTCTTAAACAAAATTCTCGAAACCTCCGAAGACGGAATCGTCGCCTCACTGGATTCCGGCTCGATTAGCCACACCAACTCCCTCGCCGCCCAACTCATAAAAACATTCATCAATGTCGATCCCGACAAAACGCCCTTAACGTTGGATATTCTCAGAGAATCCGTCCGTACTATTCTGGAACAACCGCAAGAATTTCTGGAAAACGTCAGGCAATTCCGTGTGAATAACCGCCCCTTCGAAAATACCTTCAAAACCACTAACAATCGCGTTCTCAAAATCAGTGCGCACGTGGTCATAACCTCCGATGAGGAAGTCAACCGCATTTGGCGTTGCAAGGACATTACCGAAGAATGGTTCGCCGCCGAAAAAATCAGGGAAAACGAAGAACAATACCGAATGCTCTTCACCTCCATGACCGGCTCCGTCATTCTTTTAGATGTGGTCTGGAAAGAACAGGAACCGGTGGACTTTCTTTTTGCCGACGTCAATCCGGTTTTCATGGAAACGTTTCGAACTTCCAAAGAGAAAGTTCTCGGAACTTCCATTTTGAAATTTTTTCCCGAAATCCAAGTCCTTTCCCATGATTTCGGCGACATCTGGTGGATGGGGTTGAAAGAAGCCGCGTTGGGAAATTCCGAAACCTATCATGTCGTTATACCGCAACAAAAAGAGTCGCGCTATTTTAAGTGCGTGATTTTCCCGTCACGGCATCAGGTGGGTCTTTTAGTTTACGACGAAACCACCGAAGTCTTGTCCGAACGCTCCTTGCGAACCATGCAACTCGCCATTGAACATATTTCCGAGCCGGTACTCTGGACGAGTTGGGAGGGAGACGTTATCTATGTCAATGAAGCAGGCAATACCTTTTTGGGTTTTGAATCGGGACAATCGCCTGTCGGTCGGAAGATTTGGGAATTTGATATGAATGTTACGCCGGAAAACTGGAAAGGTTTTCTGGATAACTTCGGAAACGCCAAAACAAAACGCCTCGAAACCAAAATGAAAACGAGGCAACATGAATTGATTCCGGTTCAACTCATCATTGATCTGATTGAACAAAATGACGAAAAATTCTTCGCAACTTGTTTCCATGACCTGAGCGAACAAATTAAAAGGATTGAAGCCGAACAGGCGTCTGTTGCCAAAACGAAATTTCTTGCTCACATGAGCCACGAAATACGAACTCCGCTCAACGGCGTTATCGGAATGTCCGATCTGTTGCTCGGAACCGACTTAAATTCAAAACAGCGTGAATATGCGGAGTTAGCCCGCGCGTCGGGGCGTTACCTGTTGTCCTTGATTAACGACATTCTGGATTTCTCCAAGATCGAAGCCGGAAAATTGGAAATCGAATTTGTTGAATTTGACTTGCCGGAACTGATTGAGTCGGTTCTTGGGATTCTGGCGGCTCGCGCCCAAGATAATAACTTGGAACTCTGCGGACTTTTCCTAACCGATATTCCGCGCCGCGTCATCGGCGATTCCGGGCGAATCCGGCAAATTCTAATCAATCTGCTCAGCAACGCCGTTAAATTCACAACGCAAGGCGGTGTTCGTCTCGTTGTTGCGGTGGAAGGGCAAAAAGAATTGGACGGGATTCTCCAATACTTGACACGGTTTGAAGTCACGGATTCCGGGATTGGTATTCCAAAAGAACGGATGGATCGCCTCTTCCAGTCGTTTTCGCAAATCGATTCCTCGCAAGCCAGAAAATACGGCGGGACAGGACTCGGATTGGCAATTTCAAGAGAATTAGTGCATCTCATGGGCGGCAAAATCGGTGTCGAAAGTCAGGAAGGTTTGGGATCAACCTTCTGGTTCAAACTGCCGCTACGCAGTGTCGAGAACAGTGACTCGATTAGCGGTGTCTTTCGTCACGGAAGTATCGATTTGACCGATATGATGGCAATTGTTGTCGATGAAAACGAGGTGTTACGCAACGTTTTGCTCCAACAACTCAAAGCGTGGGGCATGAAGGTCAACGCTGTAACCAGCCGAGCCGATGCCATTCCCGCGATGCTCCAAGCCGCTCATGAAAACCGCCCCTACCGCATCGCGATTATCGACAACCTCCTCGATGATGCCACCGGAGCGCAATTAGTTGACGAAATTAAAGATCAGCCGTCTCTGAAAGAAACGTCAATCATCATGCTCAGTCCGCTTTCCGAAGATATTCAAAATCGGTTTCATGACAAAGTGGATC
>JAISQH010000347.1 GCA_031274385.1 Planctomycetaceae bacterium
ACTGGTTGAGTTATCCAATCGCACCGCCTTAGGAACAACCGTGATCGAACGTGCCTGGCTGCAAACATGGCTGACCGGTTCACTGCGTCAGGATCACGGAATTTATCTGATCACCAGCGACCGTGAATCTGTAACAATTTATCTTCCGTCTGCTGCCGGTAAAGGGAAAGTTTTTGTTTCGATTGATCGGAATCCGGTTCTTGCGGATGTTTCGTCGAAAGGCGAATTGACTTTTCCTCTGACAATCGAACAGCGTCAACGTTCTGTTTTGGTTGAGATTGTTTATCGGTTTCCATTTGAAACGATTCACCATTTTGTTGATTTGGAGTTGCCGCATTTCGATTCGGAATCGCTTGTTCGTTGTGAATACTGGCAGGTTATTCTTCCGCAAGACCGGCATATTCTTGGTATTCCTACCGGTTGGACACCGGAATACCGATGGGCTTGGAACAACCTGTTTTGGGGACGAGTTCCATCGCTTCAAAAGAAAGATATTGGTTTGCCGGATGATTCGTCGGAAAATCAATCCATTTCAACAAGATCAAATCAGTATTTGTACAGCAGTCTTCATCCGGCTTCCGAAGCCTCGTTTTATATTGTCGAACGGTCTCTTATTGTTTTGTTTTCGAGCGGTCTTTCACTCTTGATCGGTTTGATGTTGATTTATTTCCCGCGAACCCGTTATGCCGGATCGCTCTTTGGACTTGGAGTGGCGTTGCTGGCAATTTTCTTTTACCGACCCGCTCCGGTTTTGCTCATGCTTCAAGCCTCCTCATTCGGTGTTTTTCTGGCACTGGGAGCCGCTTATGTTTATCGTATCGTGTATCGGGAAGAAAAATGGGTCGTTCCCGTTTCAAGAACTTGGGAAGACGCCTCACAACCATCAGAAGTGTATTCCGTCATCGTCGATGACGAAACCGAACAAGAAAAAAAGGAAGAAAAAGAGTAACGGTCAATTTTGTTTTTTTAAAGTTTGCGCGCAAAGACGCGAAGATGATTATCATTGGTTTCAACTTGCTCGGTTTGAACGATGAATAAAAACAATTATGTAAAACAATTATGTAAAACAACTCCGTAGGAGATTAATTTTGATAACCCCGTGCAAACGAAGTGCAGCACGGGGTAAGAGTACAAACAAAACGAGAACTCCGTAGGAGTTCAATAAAAAGGGATTAACTTTGTCACAGTAACCACAAACATCAAAATTGAACTCCTTCGGAGTTCCGGTAAATTCGTGATGACTGACCCCGTGCTGCGCAAGCTTGCACGGGGTTATCCAAATGAAACTCCTTCGGAGTTTTTTATATAATTTTTTACGGAATTGTTTTTGCATCGTTACACGCAAACTTGAAAAAACAAAATAGACAGTTACAAAAACCGTCCGTTTATTTGTTATGAAAAATCAAAAGACTGCCAACAAAAAGTTTTTTGACAACATCGCCAACTTGTTACATGAAGCAAGAAAAAATGTTGTCCAAAATGTGAACAATACGATGGTTCGTGCTTATTACGAGATAGGACGGATGATCGTCGAAAACGAACAGGGCGGTCAAAACCGCGCTGAATATGGAAAACAGGTTTTGATCGAATTGTCATTCCGTTTAACAAATGAATTTGGTAAAGGTTATTCAGTGGACAACTTACAAAATATGCGTCACTTTTATTTGGTTTATTCAAAGAATCTTGAAATTCCCGAAAACAAGCAAGTATCGGAAAATAAAAGAGTTGTAAAATACGAGACAGTGTCTCGTATTTCTTTTCCTTCTCATTTTCAACTCAGTTGGTCTCATTATCTTAAATTGATGAGAATTGATGATGAAGCGGAAAGGCGTTTTTATGAAATTGAATCGTTTGCCAATAATTGTAAGTCCTTGTAATGATATTCAAATTGCGCAGACACTGTCTGTGCAATCTTCTGCGATACAATAAAATTTAAAAACAGCAGGTTGATGCGGATTTATCACAACATTAAACAAACTATTTGGTTTCAAAAACTTTTGATCCTGCTTCTTTTGGCGGGTTTGATTGTTGCGTGTCCGGCTCAGGAAACGGGTCAACCGATTCAGTTTCGTCGTTGGCTTGCGCCGTTGGATCGGATTGACGATTGGCCCTACGGACCCGGTCGGTATTTGCCGTTGGATCGAAAGGTTTTCGAACAATGGACGGAATGGTCTCAAAAAACTTCCGAACAAATCAAACCGGAAGAATGGAACGGTTTAACACGGATTGTACTGGAGGCAAAACTGGAAGGACGCCAGTTGGTTCAAGGAAAAGGCTCTTTTGAAATTCAAAAACTTGCCGGTAATTTTAAAACAAAATATTCCGATTATCGTTCGATTTCTCTTGATTCGTGGAAACTTTGGATTGATCAACCAACACTGGAAGATGGAACGCCTGTCTCGCTTGTTCGTGAACCGGACGACAAAATCCATCTGATTCTTCCCAAAGATACAACACGGGTTCGGTTTCATTGGTCGCTCCGAAGCCGGAATGAGAGTCAATTATCGTTCGATTTTTCATTGCCGCCATGTCCTGCTGTTGAGTTGTTGCTCGATTTACCGGCAACAATGGTTCCGGCTCTATCGAATGGAATTGTGATGGAAGAGCCGGAAAAAGAGGAACAAAAAGAAGAAAGAAACGAAAAGTCCCATTTTCGGCGTTGGCGTCTTTTTCCGGGTCGAAATACACCAACCGTGTTGACCATCACACTCGACGAAACATTTCAACCGGCACGGCAAAAAACAGCGATTCAACAAATTATTCGGTACAGTATTACGCCCAAAGGAACCGATGTGATGGCAAAGATTTTTTTCGATAAGGCGGACGCCCGGCTGAACGAATTATTTTTGGAACTGGAATCGCCGCTTCGGGTTGTTGATATCCGGTATGGGGAACAACCTGTTCTCTGGTCACAACTGACCACAGAAGAAAAATCTTCCGTAACACGAATTCATCTTGATTTTTCCGGTAACATTAAAGAAGAATCACGGGAATTGACCATCGAAGCCGTTTGTTCGGTTCATGAAAATCAACCTTGGTCATTGCCTCGTATTCGGGTTGTTTCCTCCAATGTTTTTTGGAAAGAAACACGTTGCGGCGTCCATGTTCAAAGTCCGTTTTTGGTACGAAATATTTTTTGCGAACGCGCTGTACAGGTAACTCCGCGCAATCCGGTGGATCGGAGCGATTGGGAACAATTTGTTTTTCAATTTTTCGAGGAGGATTCGCAAATTACGGTGGATTTTGCCCCGCACGTTCCACGCCTCCACTTGAACAGTGCCGTACAGGTTCAATGGGGCAACAACGAAATTCGCGGTAACATGATTGTCGATGGTCATATTGTGGACGGTGATCGTTACACGCTTGAATTTCCCATTTCGCCGCATTGGACGATTGATTCGATTCGGAGCGTTTATTGGACGGTTGATTCCACCAAAGTTTTCGGCAGTGACGAAATTCTCACTTGGGATATTATTAACGCACAAGATTCCCTTCTTGGTTCTTCGCCGGAACCGGAAGAAACCGGAGAACAATCGAAACTCCTGTTAATTCAATTGAAACATTTACTTCGGTCACGTAAATCGTTTCGTCTTCAACTGACCGGGCGTTTTCAAGCCGGTTCGCCCAATGCCAATTCGCAAGAGGATTTCCGTTTGAGTGATCTTTCACCGCTTTCATTGCCGCGCCGTCAAGATGAATTTCATTACCTTGCGATTGCCGTTCAATCAACGATTCCTTATCATTTGCAATATCGGTCACAAAATCATTCGTCGTTTGAGATTCACGATTCTGATTCCCGTCTGAGCCAACGTTTCGGCGAGTCTCCTACGGGAACCGTGTTTCCTCTCAACGCCCAAACGCAGGAAATTCGTTTCGGAATGGAACGCCTGAAACCGAATTATACCGCCGAAATTATTGGAACTATTTTGCTCAAGGAAAAAGAATTAGTTTCAACATTCCGTTTCCGATGCCAACCGGTTGATTCGTCGGTGGATCGGGTGTACGTTCATTTGACGCCGCAACTCCGTGAAAAAATTTCCGAAACTCAAAACGGCACTTGGACATGGTTTGGTGTTTCGGAATCCATTCAACCGCTTCAGGTTCGATTATTGTCCGAAAAAGAACAGCGAGAAATTTTTCCGTTTCAGGAACCTCAAAATTTTGAAACTCTTTCCAATGGTTCCATTAATCCGATTCAGGGTGAAACTTGGGAGGTTCGTTTGGCAACTCCGCAAACAACCGCTTTTGAATTTCGGTCTGTTTCTTCAATTCCTCTTTCGGATTCCATGCCGGTTCCGCTGGCGGCGTTGCCGTTGGCTGTAACGCAAAAAGGCGAAATCTATATCGAATCGCCCAAACTGTTTCCTTATCATGTTCTCAATTCCCGGCTCAAGTCTATTCCGATTGCGCCGACGGAATGGTATCGTTATCAGGAAATCCGGTCTGCGTTTCGGTATGATCCTGTTGAAGAGATTCGTTTTGCGTTACCGTCTCCGCTTTCCTTGCAACGTTTATCGCGTGAAGAAACGCCGCCGTCCGCGTGGATTTGGTCACTCCGCCTTAACACTCAATACGAATCGGAAGGAATTGTCAAAGACAACGCGATTTTCTTGCTGGAAAATCACGGAAAAGAAACGCTTCGGATTCGGTTGCCTGACGGAATTGATGTTAGCAATGTCCTTGCTGTTTGGCGGGATGACCGACCGATTTCATGGCATCCCGAATATGAAAACGATTCGGACAAAACAGACAAAACGTACAAAATGGACAAACCGATTAAACGAACAGAAAATGCCGCCGCTCAACAACTTTCGGCTTCGTCAAAACCGTCACAAAATGTGGTGGTGATTTCGTTACCGGAAGGAACTCGTTTTGTTTCTGTTTCGTTGGAATATTCGCACCAAAACATTCCGTTGACCGATCAACAAAAATTGGAACCGCAATATCCCACTGCGGATATTCCGATTCTTTCCGAACATTGGACGTTGTGGTTTCCTCCCGAATTTGAGGTGAGTTGGAGCCAGCCGGTTACGGCGAACACGTCGGAGTACCGGTCTTTTCCTTTGTCGGCGGCAATGAATCATCTTTTGATGAACAGCCGGTTTGATCCGTTTTCTCTTGCTGCTTGGCGTGAATTTCTTTGGGGCAAAAGCCGCTATCAGGATGCCGAACTTGCTTCTCAGATTTTTTTCAACTGGATGACAACCGGTTTGAAAGGAACAATTGGTCAACAAAATCCTATTGACAATTATTCCGAAAAAGGGTTTCTTTTGGAAAATATTGCCGGCGGATTTACCCGAACAGAAAGTAAAACAACGTGGGCAACCATATTAAGTAACGAAAAACGATTGCTTGAAATGTTGGGCGAAATCCGGCGGGACGACGAGAAAGGGGTTGAGGCGAAAATTGTCATTGACAAGCAATCGTTGGCGATTCTCGGCATGACTCCTTCAACTCCCGTGTTGTTTCCTGATTTGGAGCCTGCGGAAAAATATAACGTATTTGAACGTGCCGGATTGGTTTTGCTTGTTTCGTCCAAAATCAGACCAGACCGGGTTAAGGAATATACATTTTATATTACAACATTTTTAACGAGTTCACTGCATCGTCACTTTTTTTCCAAATCAATCAGTAACTGTTCGCAATATGTTCCTGAAACGGTTAATCTGACACGTTTTTCTTCAGACCAATCCATATTATTGAAACAAACAGGATTTGGCAATCCGCAATGGGTTCCTTTGGAGGAATGGCTTAAAGAAACAACGCCTTTTTCCATGCCGTGGTCGATTTCTCCGCCGATGCTTCGTTTAGCGTCAGTGATGCCGAATTGGATGGCGTTTGAGTTACCCGGCGGTTCCGGTCAATCGTTGTACATTGTTCATCAGGGAACATTTGCCGCATATCATTGGCTGGCGTTTCTTACTGTTGTTGTTTTAGCAACAAGAAAACCGTTTTCGTCACCGATATTCCTTTTTGTGCTTTTGATTTTATTTGAAATTCTGACGCGGTTGGTTGTTCCATCGCTTTCCGGTATTCCGAGCGGAGCTTTCTGGGGTACTGCCGTATCGCTTGGTTTCGGAATGATCCGGTCGCGTTCTGTCATGGATTTAGGCACAAAATTTCGGCGCACCCCGCACCAATCCGGTTCAACCGACAAACAACTGACCGCGTCAACCAATTCCGAAAATTGAAAAAAAATTAAAACAAAAAATGTACGATTTTGACGAATTTTATTCAAATGAAACGGTTTTTTTCAAAACAGAACAAGTTAAAACCAACATTGAATTTCTTTGCGTCCTTGCACGCAAACTTTAAAAACAAAATAGTCAGTTACAATCATTTCAATAAAATATTTGATCTTTATCAAGATTTTCATAGTAAATCCGAATTCTTAGAAATTCTTTTTTGTTTATTTATTACCAAAAATTCTGTTGCAGTTTCATGTTGCCGTGATATAATGCGGGGCATGTGTTTGTAACAACTCAACCTTTATTTACTTCATCAACATGAAAACAATGATTTCATTTTTCGTATCAATGACTCTGTTTGCTCTGTTGACAACTTCGGTTGTTGCTCAGGGATTTTATGATTTCACGGTCAAAGATATTGACGGCAACGACTTTTCGCTTGCTAAACTCAAAGGAAAAAAAGTCTTAGTGGTCAATGTGGCATCGAAATGCGGTTTGACGCCGCAATATCAGGAATTGCAGGAACTTTATGCTAAGTACGGCGATCAAAAATTCACCGTTCTTGCGTTTCCGGCAAACAACTTCGGTAAACAAGAACCCGGCTCCAATGCCGAAATCAAAGAATTTTGTACGTCAAAATACGCCGTTACGTTTCCGGTGATGTCAAAAATCTCTGTTAAAGGCGATGATATGCATCCGTTGTATCACTGGTTGACGGAAAAGAAACTCAATAATCTCAAAGATGCACCGGTTGAGTGGAATTTTCAAAAATTCCTGATTGACGAACATGGTCATCTCGTCGATGTGATTCCGCCAAAAGAAAAACCCAATTCAAATAAAATCATCCAATGGGTGGAATAATTGAAAATGGAAAATTGACAATTGAAAATGGGGGAGAAAACGATGTAATTGTCTATTTTGTTTTTAATGATTGATGTTTTTGTAAATTATTTTAGTCAATTATTTTAGTCAATTGTTTTGGTATTGAATTAAAAACAACTCCGAAGGAGTTTCATTTT
>JAISQH010000375.1 GCA_031274385.1 Planctomycetaceae bacterium
GTCGCACGCGTCATCGCAAGAGGTCATGGATACAAAGATCAACAATACCTCTTCCTAAAATTAAGACAAATCGCAAAAAAAATAACAACTTCATAACCCGCAATCTCGCGGGAGAACCAAATATTATTGGTTCTATTCTATTTTTGTGGTGAAAAATAAAAGACGCGTGAACGGTTACAAATAATGTTGCTGTTCACGCATTTTGGACAGAATCATTTTGAGTTACTGTTTATTTTATTTTTTACCTCCATTAAGAAAGTGGTCATTTGCTGTTTTGTTGGTATGTCGGACGGAGGGGTTATCGTGGTAGTTGGCAACTTCCGTGAGAATAACACCTTCTTTACCGGCAAATTGCCAATGCCGGGTTCCGCGTTTGTTGAGCGGAACATACACGCCCGGATCCGCAATCGTACAATGATTGACGGTGACTTCGCCATGAGATTTCGGGACAATAACTTCCGCTGGAAGATTCGGTTCGCCTTCGCCGATAACGTAACTGCGTCCCCAACGGATAAACCAACCTTCGTCTTTTTGTGCCCCATGCGTTTTTGTATCAGCCGGTTGTTCGTGCCAATGTTCCGGCAACATCTGATTGGGCAGAAGGAAAAGGTCTTGCATCATAAAACTAAACTCGCCGTCGAGTTTGTTCACAATACCGATACAAGCCAACCCGACTTCCGTGAAGTGACCAAGACCGTAATCGGAAATCCAGAGGCGTTTCTTAAAATCGGGAAAGACCGGATAGCCGTGATACTGGCACAGTGTCACGATGGCATCTTTACCTTTCTCTTCGTTGAACTGACCGTTTTTGTCATAAAAAACGGCATTGTTGAAATGAATTGGAGAACGGGCGGCTGACCGCCGACGAAAAGCCTGAGCCTCCGCTGTTTCCCCAATAAGAATGGTTGCCAAACCGGTTGCCGCAACACCAAGCAAACCGCGGCGCGAAAGGAATTGATTGTTTTTCATTTTTGTAAATGGGTTAAAAGGTTAATGGGTTAAAAATTGTTACTTGAAAAAATATCGGCGATTTTTTTACAGATGAACGGCATTGTAGCATCTTTTCCGGTCTAGTCAATCTTAGGGGTACTCTAAAAAACTCAATTTTGTGCTATACTTTGTTTTATCAGGGTTATGCGTGGGCGTCTTTTTTTAGTTGTCCAATGTATTTTTTTCAACAAACTCAAATTGGTGAGGTAAGAAAATGAATCCGTCATTACTTAAAGTACCGTATTTTTCTGTAATGTTTTGTCTGATTTCGTGCGGTTTTCTTTTGGCGAAGGAACCGGAGTTTTCCGCTATTTTGGTGCCGTCATCGGCGGTGAAGGAATTTACCGGAAACTACGTCGCTACGGCGTCCGACTGGGATGACCTTGGAGTGTTGCACGGAGCGAAAGGTTCGGCTACGTGGAGTTTTTCCGTAACAACAAACGGCGATTACCAGATTCAGGTTTTTTACGCTTCCGGTGAGGAGCGGTCTTGTACTTTGACGCTTCAGAAGCAGGAAAGCAGCGGCGAAACTGTTATCAAAAAAGATGTTCTCCGCGAAAAAACCGGCGGTTTCAAGGCAGCCAACCTCCAATGGGCAACACTTGGAACATTCCCGCTTGTAACAGGCGAGTACACTCTAACGCTTCAAGTGGAACGTTGTATGCCGCACATTCGCGGCTTCCGAATCACAACGGACACGTCGCTTCCTGATGCGAATAACGATCCGTTTCTCGCGGAAATTAATGAACGGAAACAATTAGCCGCACAAAAAGAACAGGAACAATACGAAAAAACCACCGCAGCAACTCGCGAAAAGTTACAAAAACTTTTGCCTGATGTTTCGGAAATCGTGTTTATTAAACGTGCCACGTTTCAATCGTCACATTATTACACGGACTTCATTGATGGTTCACGTTTTTTCGGCAGCGAACTTTGTTTGCTTTCTTTGAAAGAGGGTTCGGTCAAAAATCTTGTTACGTCATTGAAAGACGGAATCATTGGGCGTTGTAATCTTTCGTTTGACGGTAAGAAAGTGATCTTTGATTACAAGGCTCAACAAGGTACCGGTTACAGAATTTGGGAAGTTGGTATTGACGGAACCGGTTTGAGACAACTCACGTTTCCGCCGGAGGATGAAGAACAGCGGATTCAAAAATACGATATGACGAGTTACCATAAACACGGGGCAGGCGCGATATATCATCATCACACGGACGACATGCACCCCGCTTATCTTCCCGACGGCGGGTTCGTGTTTGCCTCAACCCGTTGTGAACACGGTATTTTGTGTGACGCTCCCGATTATCTGACGGCGTCAGTGATTTATCGTGCGGATAAAGACGGGAAGAATATCGAAAAACTCTCCGATAATTCCGTTTCGGAATCGTGTCCGACGGTGATGGAAGACGGTCGGATTTTGTACACACGTTGGGAATATGTTGACAACGGTTCCGTAACAAATAAAGGACTTTGGACATTCAATCCTGACGGTACGGCTTCCAGTGAAATTTACGGCACGAATATTGCGTTCCCGTCGGTTTTCAATACTGCCCGTCAAATTCCCGGTCAACCGACGAAATTTGTTTGTATTGGCGCGCCGCACATGCCGCTTGGAGTGGGAACGGTTCTTGTGATTGATACGTTATATAATCGCCGGACGGTGGACGGAGTTCGTTACGTAACACCTGAAGTTGACCAGCAGTATCAATGGGGATGGCAAAAACCGACCAACGGCAAATTCTTTACGCGGCTTTATGAGCCTCCTGCGGTTCTCAATGTCAGTATTCAGAAAGACAATTCCCGTGACGGCGGCGGCAACACAGACTCAGGTCCGTTGTTTATGGATCCGTTTCCGATAACCGAACACGATTTTCTTGTTTCGTATAATCCGAACAAAAAATGGAATACGAATAACGCTTACGGAATTTATTACATTAACGATTCCGGTGTACGGAAAATTCTTTTCCGAGACAAAAACATGTCGGCATGGAATCCGATTCCTGTTATTGCCACAAAAACACCCGGAATGCCGGGAGTTGCGAAAGACCCTGTTTTGGCAACGAAAAATCTGGCACGATTAATTGTTGTTGACGTTTATGCCGGAATGGACGGCGTTCAACGCGGAACAATCAAATATCTGCGCATTAACGAACATGTTCCGCGTCCTTGGTCGGCTCGTCGGCGTTGGGATGGTGACGAATTTGATCAGCAACATTCTGTTATTTCGTTCAATACTCATCTTGGTCTTAAAGTACAACATGGCATTGTGCCGGTTGAATCGGACGGTTCCGCTCATTTTGTTGTTCCTGCTGACAAGAATATTTTCATTCAGGCGTTGGACAAAAATTATCGGGAAGTGCAGAGAGAGCGAACTTTTGTCAATTATCGTCCCGGTGAAATTCGTTCTTGTGTCGGTTGTCACGAACGGGCGTCGGAAACGCCGGTTTTTAAGACAAGAGCGGTGCCGCTTGCCATGCAACGAAAATACGACATTCCTGTAGCGCAACCCGGTGAAAAATCGGGTTCACGACCGATTTCTTATTTTGAAGATGTTCAACCTGTTTTGGATCGGCATTGTGTTCAGTGCCATTGTGACGAAAAAGCAGAGGGCGGCATCAATCTGAAAGGAACATTGACGCCGCTTTTTAATCAGTCCTACGAAACGTTAATGAAATGGAATTCCTTTCCGGTCATTGGCGAAAATCATCCGAAAAGCGGTAACAATCATTATTTACCGCCGTATTCGCTTGGTTCTTATGCCAGCCGGCTTGTCAAATTGTTGGACAACGGGCATTACGACGTGAAAATGCCGCAAGAAGATTGGATTCGCGTAACAACGTGGGTTGATTCAAACGGTCAATATTACGGAACGTATTTTGGTCGCAAAAACCTGAAATACAAAGATCATCCTGATTTCAGACCAACGCCGTCATTTGAAGAAACACAAACCGCAACACCGCCAACCCGACAAAATAAGTAACATTTATAGACACGTTACATTGTAACAGCCTCTTTTCATTTGCGTGCAAAGACGCAATGAATCAAACGAGCATCTTTATCGTATCAAGTTATCAATTTAGAGGACTTCTAAAAAGGAGGATTCTACCACGAAAAACACAAAATTTCACGAAAAAAAATTGAAATGAACACGGTCAAAAGCAAAACAAGTTAAAATTAACCTTGAATTTCTTTGCGTCTTTGCGCGCAATCCTTAAAAACAAAATAGATGATTACGTTACGTTTCACCTCGCGTATTCCGTTTCCGTCATAATTTTGTACACTAACTCCATATTGACATGGCGGCGGACATGGTCGGCTAATTTGTTGTACTGTTCCTCTTTAAATGTTTTGAAATCAAACGGACGGTTCTTTTCCTGTTTTTGCACATAATTTGAAAGCAAGAAGTCGATAACGGTACTATTATCGAGGATTCCGTGAATATAAGTACCGAAACATTTGGAATGACAAAAATAACCGTCCGGGCTGCCGTCTTCCAATTTGTTTAACGGAATCCATTCCGTATTGTTCATCGGACTTGTTGTTCCCATGTGAATTTCATATCCTGTACATTTTTCATGGCGATCCAGAAATGAAAATTGAACTTGCCGCGTCCTTTTTTCTTTTTTAATTTCTGTACTGACCGGCAATAATCCCAATCCCGGCAGACACACAATATCTCCTTCGATCCGGTCTGGGTCTCGGATAACCTGTCCCATCATTTGATAACCGCCGCAAATACCAATAACTGTTGCGCCGGAATGAGATGCCCGGATAATACTTTTCGCAACACCATTTGTTCTCAATTCGCAGAGATCGGAAATGGTACTTTTACTTCCCGGAATCAGTACAATATCTGCCTTTTCAATTTCTTTTGTATTGTTCGTGTAGTAGAGATGGACACGCGGATCGCGTTCTAATACATTGAAATCGGTGAAGTTGGAGAGATGCCGCAGTAAAATAACGGCAATATTGATCTTTCCCTGAGTTGAGTTCGGATTTTTTGTTTGCAATATTACAGAATCTTCTTCCTCAATATAAATATCGTTATAATAAGGAATAACGCCGATAACCGGAACACGGCATAACTCTTCCAGCATTTTTATTCCCGATTCAAACAAACGAAGATCGCCTCTGAATTTATTGATAAGAATTCCTTTAATCTGTTTCCGTTCTTCTTCGGTGAGTAACAAAATTGATCCGTAAACCGAAGCGAAAACTCCGCCGCGATCAATATCTGCTACTAAAATAACACTGGCACCGGCATGGCGAGCCATTGGCATATTCACAATATCCACGTCACGCAAATTGATTTCGGCAAGACTTCCTGCGCCTTCCATTACAATGGGATTATAATATTGTTGCAAACGGTCATAAGCCGCGTTGACTTCTTTTCGCAACACATCGCGTCCTTCTTTTTTAAAATATTCGTAGGCACTTTGATTCCCGATTGATTTTCCGTGCAGAATAACCTGACAAATTTTGTCACCGGTTGGTTTTAACAACAAGGGATTCATATCGGTGTGACAAGAAATCCCAGCCGATTCCGCCTGAACTGCTTGTGCCCGTCCGATTTCCAAACCTTCCGGTGTGGCGTAAGAGTTGAGGGACATATTTTGTGACTTGAAAGGCGCCGGATGATAACCGTCCTGAAGAAAAATGCGGCAAAAAGCGGAAGTGATGATACTCTTACCAACATCACTTCCTGTTCCGGCAAACATAATCGGACGTAATTTTTCTATTTGTTTCATTTTTCAGACAAATTTTTCAAAATGGAATCTTTTATCTTATGAATCCCGATTGATCAATTCTTTCAATCGGTCAATAATCGTATCATAATTTTTTAGTTCGTGCGGAATGGAACATTTCGTGCAACATTTTGTTTTCTTTGTTTTTCCGGTACATTCAAAATGTCCGCCGCACTGATCACCCAGAAAATAAAGCGGACAATAACAGAACAAACAATTAAATGTTTCCACGTCAATATCTTGATGGCATGGAAAGTAAATACAATCGGTATTTCTAAAGAATTTGTAACTATGATTCATTGTTTTATATCCTGTGACTAATATTTCTTTTCATGTTTTACCGCTTCGTACATAAGAGCATTGAAAATAGCCGCTGCCACATTGCTTCCGCCTTTCCTTCCTTTTGAAACGATAAAAGGAATTTCGAGCTCCATAATTAATTCTTTGGATTCGACGACATTGACAAACCCCACCGGAACACCAATAATAAGATTCGGTGTACAAATTCCCTGCCGTATCAATTCGTACAGTTTTAAGAGGGCGGTGGGCGCATT
>JAISQH010000427.1 GCA_031274385.1 Planctomycetaceae bacterium
TTTATTCACTAAAGCGGCTTTTGAGGCTTTTGTCGCAAAAATTCCTGCCAAATCACCTGTAATTGAAAATTGATCATAACAAAACAAATCCAGTCCAATACCGACCGAAAATATTAATAAGGAATGGAGGCATGTCATGCCTAAAAGTAAAGACAAAACAAAAACAAATTTGAAACTCGAACCCTATCAGATTATTCTGCGACCGATTGTAACGGAAAAGGGGTATCATCGGGCTGAACACCAAAATACTTATTATTTTGAAGTACATCAACTTGCGAATAAAAAACAGATCAAAGAGGCTGTTGAATTTCTTTTTGATGTCAAAGTGATTGACGTAAGAACACAAAACCGTAAAGGTAAAACAGTGCGAACCCGTCGCGGTCAAATTTGTCACCGGCGGGATTGGAAAAAAGCACTCGTTAAACTTCATTCCGAAAGCAAAATCAATTACTTTTAATAACATAATATAATATATTAAACAGTTGGTTTAGTTTCATTCGGTGCTAAGCCAAACTATTTGCGGTTACACAAAATTGAAAGAGTCGTTACATGGGCGTTAAAAAATACAAAGCGAATCATGCCGGTCGCCGGAACATGAGCGTTAGTGATTTCAAAGAACTTACGAAAGGTTCTCAGACGGAAAAGAGTCTTTTAAGACCCAAACGCCGGACAAACGGTCGTAATAATCAAGGAATCATTACGGTACGTCACCGCGGCGGCGGACATAAAAAACAATTTCGTTTGATTGATTTTCGTCGCAATAAAGATGGAGTGGCGGCAGTTGTTAATTCGATTCAATATGATCCGAATCGAACCGCGCGGATTGCTTTACTTTACTATGTTGACGGCGAAAAACGATACATTTTGGCTCCCGAAGGACTCAAAACGGGCGACAAGTTAATGAGTGGTTCCGGTGCGCCGCCGGTGATCGGTAACTGCCTTCCGCTGACAGAAATTCCGCTAGGTGCTGAAATTCACAACATTGAGTTACAGCCGAAAACAGGAGCCGCCTTATGTCGTTCAGCCGGAGCGAAAGCGACCCTTGTTGCACGGGATATCGAAAGCGGTTGGGCGCAACTTAATATGCCAAGCGGCGAAATTCGGCGTGTTCCGGTTCATTGCCGGGCAGTGATCGGAGTGGTCGGTAATATCGACCACATGAATATCGTCATTGGCAAGGCTGGACGAAGCCGTTGGTTAGGACGCCGTCCTCATGTTCGTGGTACTGCAATGAATCCCATTGACCATCCGCACGGCGGCGGTGAAGGACGAACAAAAGGTGGACGCCATCCTGTTACACCAACCGGAAAACCAACTAAAGGAACTTCAACACGGAAAAAACGAAAACCAACCAATAAGGCAATTCTCCGACGACGAAAGAGCCGGCGTTACGGTATTTTGAAATTGTCGTGATCATGTGCGTAAAACTTTTGCCCCCCTCCCTGACATCGTAGTAATTTCTTGTAGAATTTCGAGACTGGAAAATGAGTAGATCAATTAAAAAAGGACCGTTCGTTAATCCTAAGTTGTTCGCAAAGGTTGAAAAACTAGACACAACAGGGAAAAAAGAACCCATTAAGACTTGGGCGCGTGCTTGTACGATTGTCCCGGAGTTTGTAGGTCATACGTTTCTGGTTCATAACGGTAAAACCTTCAACAAGGTTTTTGTAACAGAAGAAATGGTCGGTCACAAACTCGGTGAATTTTCGTTGACGAGAATTTTCAGAGGACACGGCGGAAAAGGCGGAAAAAAATAATTGTTAGGTTTAGTCTAAATCAAATGAATCGTACATTTCGATGTCATACAACCCTACCGATATCGGTTAATTGGAATTGTTATTGAGGTGGAACCATGCCAACAGATCAAACATATCAAGCAAAACTCCGTTACACAGCGATGAGCGCACGGAAAATCAGAGCGTATGCCGACCTTGTTCGTGGTCGGTTTGCCGATGAGGCTCTTGAAATTTTAGCCTGTTATCCAAGTCGCGGTGCCAGATTGATTGAAAATGTTATCAAGAGTGCTGTTGCTAATGCAGAAGATCGCCGTGCAACAAATGTTGCCAACCTTGAAGTTTTGGAAATTCGTATTGACGGTGGACCAATGACACGGCGGTTTCGTCCGAAAGCACGTGGTTCTTCAAGCATTTATTTGAAACGAACATCGCATATTACAGTAGTTGTTGGTTAATCCGTTACCTTTCAACAAGTGTAAGTATTGGAAATAAGATACGTTCAGGATCATTTGAAACGGAAACTCAGTCAATCAGAAAATTACAATGGGTCAGAAAGTGAATCCGGTTGCTTTTCGCACCGGAATTATGGAAGATTGGAAAAGCCGTTGGTACGCTTCCAAAAAAGAATTTGCCGAACTTCTCGTTGAAGACAAGAAGATACGCGATTTTATTAAGAAGCGTAAAGACCCAAGCGATTCCAGACAGGAAAAACCGATGTACCCTGCGATTTCGAAAATCGAAATCGAACGGACACGAGATGAAGTCCGTGTGATTCTTCACTCGGCTAAACCCGGTGTGATGATCGGACGTCGTGGTGAAAAAGTGGAAGAACTTCAAAACGATCTTCAAAAAATCACCGGACGCCGTATCAACCTGATTATTGAAGAAATTGTTCGTCCTGATCTTGTGGCTCAGTTGATTGCTGAGGACATCGGCGAACAACTCGTTAAACGGGTTGGTTTCCGACGAACAATGAAACGGGCAATGGAACAGGCAATGGAATCCGGTGCCAAAGGAATTAAAATTCAACTTTCGGGACGGTTGGGCGGAGCTGAAATGGCACGTTGTGAAAAACAAATTGCCGGCTCAATTCCTCTTTCAACACTGCGAGCCAAAATCGATTATGGTTTTCACGAAGCCAAAATCGCGCAAGGTCATATTGGTATTCAAGTTTGGATCAATCAAGGTGAATATAGCGAGGTAGATAACAATGGCGCGAATGCCCAAACGAGTCAAACATCGAAAAATCCAAAGAGGTCGTATAAAAGGTGAAGCGACTCGCGGAAACGATGTTGTTTTTGGAGATTACGGATTGCAAACCACCCAGGGCGGTTGGATTAGTGCTGCAACAATTGAGGCAGGACGTATCGCCGCACAACAGTATTTGCGAACGGAAGGACGTTTGT
>JAISQH010000475.1 GCA_031274385.1 Planctomycetaceae bacterium
GAAAAGCACGAAAAAACACGAAATATTTTTGTTCTCATTTTTCATTATAAACGATTGACAACATACTAGTATTTTTCGTGATGTTTCGTGTTTTTCGTGGTAGAATCCCACAAATGGATAACTTGATGCGAAAAAGGTATTCGTTTGACTCTTTGCGTCTTTGCGCGCAAAATAAAATAGACAGTTACGTCGTAAAGCATGACGTTAGCGACGGGGGCTTGCCCCCCACGCAACTTAATCGACAAGAGCATTCCCCTTAATATTGATTGTGGATGAAATTGATTGATGGCGGACGCAAGCGTACAAAAAGAATCAATCACTTCGGGGGCAAGCCCCCGTCGCTAACGCGACTTGTGCGGTATAATTACGCTAGGAGGGTCAGACGGAGATTTCCTTTCAAATGGAAACCTCTCACAAAATCCGAAATAATCTTCAAAATTATTTTTATCGAATTGTTTCGGCGGGTTTCATTTCAGGTATGGTGAAAAAGTTTGAGAATGTTGTTGATTGTTTTCATAAAATCGCATAAAATTAAGTTTTAACAATGTTCTTATTGACAGTTTGCTGAGTTCCGGTTTCTTATTTTACGATTTTATGGCTTTAGTCACTCTTCGAATTTTGGACGGTCCCGAACGGGGCAAAGCGTTTCATCAAATTGCGACGCCGGTTTCGATCGGGCGTGAGGAGGGCAATTTCATTCAGTTGAACGATGAGCGAGTCAGCCGTTACCATTTGAAAATCCACGAAAATGACGGAGCCATTCTTTTGACGGATCTCCAAAGTACAAACGGAACTCGTGTGAATGGTGAAGTGGTTCATGTTTGGCGTCTTCGTCCCGGCGATGTGATTTCGGTGGGGCGGTCTGTTTTGATTTTTGGTTCGACGGATGAAATTGCTGAGCGGCTTGCCAAGTTGAATCAGGGGGATCAATCGGCATCGGTTCCGATGGGAATTGACGGAGAGGAGTTTCAATTTCTTGAACGCTACATGGAAGGGTCACATGCGGAGAAGCAATCGTCTCATTTATTTGAGGTGGAGATTTTTCGCGGTCTTTTTGCGGAAGAGTTGGCACCGTTACATTTATTGGCACCGCCCGAACCGCCGACGGATCTTCCGCCTCGCCAGTCGGCTCAGATGGCGGAGTTTCTTCAATATCTTCTTATCCGGCTTCGTTATCTGACGGCAACCGTTCACACGGAACCATTGGAATCGAAGAACGGAGAAGAGGGTGCCGAAGGAGCAAAGGTTTCACTTTCCGCTGTACAATGGCAAAATCTTCTTGATCTTTATGCACGCATTGCGAAATATTTAGATTCTGTAACCGAACCTTAAATTCCGTCATTGAGAACCGCAACGATGTCAGCCTTACGAATAATTCCTGTTTCTCTTGGTACACGCAGTTACGATATTGAGGTGGGTTCTGAGAATTTGAAACAGATTGGTACTTTTTTAGCGGCGTTCCAACCGATTTCGTCGGCGGTTATTTTAACGGACGAAAATGTCAACCGGCTAGGTTATGCTCATCGTGTTGCCGAATCGATTGCTGAAACAGGAATTGACGCGTCCATTTTTTCTATTGCGGCTGGCGAACAAAGCAAATCGATTGAGACGGCGGCAACGCTTTGGGAGACATTGCTGGAGGAGGGGATTGACCGAAAAGCCGTTTTGGTTTCTGTTGGCGGCGGCGTGATTGGCGATCTTGGCGGATTTATTGCTGCAACGTATGCGCGGGGGATTCGTTTTTTTCAGGTTCCGACAACGCTTCTTGCTCAGGTGGACAGCAGTGTTGGCGGTAAGGTCGGAATTGATTTACCGAAGGCGAAAAACATGGTTGGAGCATTTCTCCAGCCGCTTGGGGTTTTGATTGACATTCAAACATTGCAAACATTGCCGGATGACCAATATCGTAGCGGACTTGGCGAAGTGATTAAATACGGAGTTTCATTGGATGCGGAGTTGTTTCAATTTCTTGAAACCAATATTGAAAAAATCAATCTTCGCGACATTGTTATTTTGAAACGGATTGTTGCGGATTGTTGTCGGATTAAGGCGAAAATAGTTACAGAGGACGAGTTTGAAACGACTGGTTATCGTGTTTTGTTGAATTACGGACACACATTTGCTCATGCTTTTGAGATTCAGAGTGGTTTTAAGTTACTTCATGGTTTGGCGGTTTCTATTGGTGCGATTTGTGCTGCGCGTCTTGCGGTGCGGCTGGGGCTTGTCGATGAAACATTTTTGCAACGCCAACTTGATTTCCATCAAGCGTTGGGATTACCAACAGAAGTTCCCAACGGTATTGATTGGCATCAAACGACGGGGTTGATGCGGCGTGACAAAAAATCCGAGTTTGGCAAACTCCGTTTTGTTTTACCAACCGGAATCGGCAGTTGCCGGTTAATTGATGATGTTGATCCGTCACTGATTGAACGCGGATTGTAACAAAAAACCTGATGATTTCGGATTTTGTGGCGTCTTCCCATTGTGGATTTATTTTATCAAAATACCCTGAAAGGGTAACATATCCTAGTGTAGGGTAACGCCGACTTAGTTGATAGTGAATAGTTTCGCAAGCGATATTTACTATCAAATTGTTTGAAGGACGCTTACGCAACTATTCACTATCAACTATTCACTAAATAGGGCGTTGCCCTAGGCTCTACTTTACCCCGCAACAAATTGTTCGTTTTTATTGTAGGGGCAACCCT
>JAISQH010000501.1 GCA_031274385.1 Planctomycetaceae bacterium
GTTTCCCGGTTCAATGTTTCGGAGTCAACCGATTGGTTTGTTGTTTCCAAAGAAACCGCTGAGGTGGTTCAAATTGCGTTGGAGATTTCTGAAATGACGGATGGGGCATTTGATATTACGGTTGGGCGGCTGGTTGATCTTTGGGGCTTCGGAGCCAATCCGACCAGCCTTACCATCAAAGAACTTGAAGAAAAAACGGCTCAAATCAAACCGAAAATCGGTTACAAACAACTCGAAGTCCGAATCAATCCGCCCGCATTGAAAAAACAGATTCCCGAATTGCAGATTGATCTTTCGGCAATTGCCAAAGGTTATGCGGTTGATTGTGTTGCGGCGTTGCTGGAAAAACACGGGTTTGTCCATTATTTAATCGAAGTTGGCGGCGAAGTCCGTTGTCGCGGCAACAAAGGAGTATCGGGCGACTGGATTGTTGGAATTGAGAAGCCGCTTTTTACTTCGTCTGACAATTCGCCTAATCATTTTCCGGGACTCCAACGCAAATTGCGGTTAGGTGATTGGGCGTTGGCAACCAGCGGAGATTACCAAAATTTTCGTGAACTCGATGGCGTAAAGTATTCGCATTTTATTGATCCCCGAACCGGCTTGCCCACCAAACCGGCTGTGTCGGCACCGGAACCGGTATCACCGGAGCCGGTATCACCGGAGCCGTCAACATCGGAATCGGCACCACTGGAATCAGCAACATCGAAACCGTTAATACCGGAACCGGCATTAACAGAACCAGCACTCCCGGAGCCGACAACATCGGAATCAGTAACACCGAAATTAACGGAGCAACTTGGTTCAGTTTCGGTTCTTGCGGAGACGTGTGTTCGGGCTGATGCATTGGCAACGGCTCTTTTTGTTCTTGGCGAACAGAAAGGGCTTGAACTGGCAGAACAACACAAAATCGCTGCCTTATTCCTTTTACGAACGAAACAAAAAGACCGTCCCATCCGCGAATCCGCTTCTTCAGCTTTTAATCAGTTGTCAGTAGTCAGTAGCCAGTAGTCAGTTGTTAGTGGAGAATTGGTTACTAATTACCGACAACTAACTACCAACAACCGACTACTGGCTACTGACTACTGGCTACTGACTACTAACATGAGAATATTGATTTTGATTTTTTGTGCGGTTTGTTTAACGGTTTCGATGTTGCACCGTTTCGCAATAGCGCAACACACGGAGACGGAACTTTATGCAATTCCGAACAATAAGTCACCGAAAGAACTTCTGGAATATGCACGAAAAATAATACAGGATAACCGGATTCCACCCAATCTCCCGCGAGCAGAGTTACTGAAATTAACAATTCGTCAGGCGAAATTTATTGTCGAAATTTCTGATACGGCATTGAACCAAAAACCGTCCGAATCGTTACGGTCACAGATTTACCAGTTTAAGTTTCAGGGGTTGATGGTTTGGACGAAGGCGGAAAATACGCCGGAATTGGTTCAACAGTTAGAATCTTTTCTTGACGAGTTGGATGAATTGTTACCGAAATCGCGCGAAGCCAAAATGGCTCGGCTGCTCAATATGACACGGCAAATTGATTTGTTTATCGGGAAAAATCCGAACGAAAAAGAATTTGAACGCATTAAGAATCTCTTTTTTTCGTTACTCCGTCGTGAACCGATTGATTTTCCGCCCGATTTGGCAATGAATTTCATTGAATTTGCGGAACTCGCGGAGATTCGGTTACAAAAGAAAGGACTCATCGAAGCGTCCAGCAAGGAATTGATCGCGCTGCTCCAATCGGAATCGTCACCGGTTTATCGGGAGATGATTAAACAGATTGATTCGGTCATGCAACGTCTTGGTCATGAATTTACGTTACAAGGCGTTTTGCTTGACGGAAAATCATTTGATATTAAAACGTTTCGCGGAAAGGTGGTGCTGGTTGATTTTTTTGCGTCGTGGTGTGCGCCTTGTATTGAAGAGTTGCCGCACTTAAAAGAGATTTATGTTCAATATCATGATCGGGGTTTTGAAATTGTCGGAGTTGGCGGTGACAAATCGGCTGCCCTGAAAAAACTGATTGGAGAACAAAAAATTCCTTGGTCGGTTGTTTCGGAAGAGTTGACGGTTGCGAAGCGGTTACCGAGTATCGAACGTCAATACGGCATCAAAGCCTATCCGACAATGTTCCTTATTGACCGCGAAGGTCGACTCATCAATTCCAACGCACGCGGTCAACGTCTTGAAGCCGCCTTGAAACGGCAATTTCAAGAAACGGCCGCTTTGGAAGATAAAGATTAAACTTGTTCCATATTGCCTGATTTTTTGTTACGGAACAAGGGAACTTAGAGAAAAGGTCTTTTTATTAACCAGTTCTTTCTGACCCCGTTGGAGTCAGGATTGTGTTTATCCGAAAGATTCGTTGTTCTGAAGAGTTTTTTCGATAATTATTTGAATAACGTTTTAAAATTTCTCGCCCCGTGTATGATACGGAGAAATTGTAACGTTTCACCTTTTTGCCGGAAAAAGATCAAATATTTATTGAACGGTTTATCAAGAGTTCTCATTCGGGCTCCGGCGTACTGCGGATTCTGAAACCGGCATTTCGTTCCGCTCTCCGGAAATTCGCAAAGATATTCGACTGTTTTGTTGAGGGCAACTCGAAAACGGTCGGCAGTATTACTCTGTACATTATAATAGGCAACTATCATGGTAATGTCCAACTCCGCTTCGTTTGAAGAAAGTGGCAACAGTTTCATTTTACTGACTCCTTTTGATCATTCTCTTGTAACATTTTTGCCCTTTGATTGATACGATCCCAAAACTCCGGCGTTATTGGATTCCAATGGTCAGCGTCAATCGCTTTGCCGACTTCTTTTTCGTAATATGCCCAGAGTTGGTTTTTTTGTTCTTCTTCGAGGAGTTTTTCGATGTAGTCCTCCGGTTGCGCAAATCCCAACTTCGTAACTTGTTCGGTTACAAATTCACGCAACGAATCCGGTAATGT
>JAISQH010000518.1 GCA_031274385.1 Planctomycetaceae bacterium
AATTGGAGTTGACGGCGATTCATTCCGTGCCGCCGATTCGTCCTCAAACAATGCTCGGTGTCTGCGCTTTAAGTTATGAAAACCGTATGACTATCGATCTACAGTACGATTCTGAAATGTTGAATCCGTCACAGATAAAAACATTGTTTGACTTATTGCTTGGTCATTTGTTGGCACTTAAATGAACGGAAAGGGAATAATAAAGAATTCCGTTAAAATTCCGGTCGTTTCAGAATTTCGGAGAGAAGAACGGCTTGGCGTAAACCTTCCGGACTGGCAATCAATGTTTGGACATCGAATGTCAGATGTTGCGCCCGGAGTTCGGAAGAAACCGGCGCGGCTTCGTAGATTCCGGTCATGCTCTCCAACATCGGTTTGACCGTCGGCTCAATCATTTGTGACGGATATTGATATTGATTAAGAGTTCCTGTTACCGTTTCAAAACGGGTTCCTTCACCTTGCGGAGCAAGTTCACGGCTCAAGGTTCCACGAGTTTTCCGGGTGTTTTCTGTTTCGTTTGCAAGCGTTTGTTTTCGGGTTGTCCGTTTCCGTTCGCGGTGGGGTTTCGTTCGGAAAGACGGAGATTCGTTCAATTCAACATCAAAAACCGGATCATGTAATGATTTTTTCTGCTGCTTTTCCTCCTCCGCACGCGCAGAACGAGCATCGAAATACGCTTTGAGCGCCTGAGCCAGAACAAGCAACAAAAAAATAATCGCACCAAAAATCTGTTCGCCGCCCCCCTGACTCCAAAGCGGCTCAATATCAATAGAATAACTAGTCATAACACAAAAACGGTTAAATGACAAAAATACCAGTACCAAGTTCTCTCATTTGTATTGCCGTAAAATAACTCCGTAAAAAACTCCGAAGGAGTTCCATTTGGATAACCCCGTGCTAGCTTGCGCAGCACGGGGTAAATGTATCAATAAACCTTGAACTCCGCAGGAGTTCAACATTGATGTCTGATGTTACTTTAGCCCCAAAGCGAATCACTTTTTATTGAACTCCTACGGAGTTCTCGTTTTGTTTACCTACTTACCCCGTGCTGCGCAGGCTTGCACGGGGTTATCCAAATTAAACTCCTACGGAGTTGTTTTTATATAAGCCGAACACATATTCATGAGTTTGTGAACAGTAGGATGTCAATAACACAATTTACCAAACAATTTACCAAAACATCAACTTCATAACTGCCGGTAGTATAACCACGAATTTTCACGAAAGAACTTAAAAGAATTTTTTTGCGGCGATGGTTCGGCAAAGGGAGGCTGATCCCAAACCGAGACAAATACCGCAAATATCCTGAAAAATATCACTCCATTCAAATGACCGAATCGGCAATATCTCCTGAACGATTTCAGTGAAAAACGTATAAAATACGAGTAGGAATATCCAAAATAAAAGACTTTTTTTTCGGCGTCCCAATTCAACCAAAAAACCCAGCAAAAAAAATGTAATCAGATGAGCGTAGCCGCCTGTTTCCTCAGAAGGTTGCCAACCATAAAGCAACTCTTTCGGGTTCGGCAACCATAACAGTAATGTCAGAAAAACGACATAAACTATTGTTGTGTAATGCAATAAACGCAGCCAACTCATCTTTTGTCAGGTCAGAAAAATCAAAAAACAAATCATAAATCCGCACCGGAAACGTCATCATATCATAAAATTGCAAAATGAAAAGAATTTTGAAAAATTGCTCTGGATTTGTTTTGGATTATTTGCTAGAATCCGCGAAATGTTGCAGGTGAAAGTCGATTGACTCGAATTTTCACGCTAAAAAGGTTCACAACAAAACCGGTAAAAAGAGTTTGCCGGTCACAAAATTCCCCTTTTACTCTAACACGGAGGTTTGTTAATGAGTGACAAGATTGTTAGTTCCCTGTTTTCCGCCCTGATCGGCGGAATCGTTGGAGCGTGTGTCGTGTTTTTTTTGTCTGGTAAAACGAAGTTCGACTCGCTCGAAGTCGGTACGTTGAAAATTACCAAACAGGCAACGCTCCAAAATGCTGAAGGTAAAGATGATGTGGTGATTAAGGAAGGTTCCGTGCTTGCCAATAACGTTGTTCTTGGCAAAAAATTCATCGGAACCCAGTATCAAGGTCACGTTTTCGTCGGCAACCGGATGTTTACCAGTCCGGATAATCTAATCGATACGCCGATGGAAAAATGGGAGTTCTATACCGAAATCGGTTCAACAAAAGACTTGGGCGGCGAAATGATTGTTCGTAGTCCCAGCGGTGCCAATGTGGTTGGTCAACCGGTCAACACCGGGCTTTTGTTCCGCGCCGGATTCGACAAGGGCGATACTCCGCAACTTTTCGTGAGGAGTAACCAAAACGGCGCGACATTGCAGATTCCGTTCATGCGTCCCGCGCCGCAACCTGCCGCTGACGCCCCGCAAGAAGGCGGCGCAGCCACAACTGATGCTGCTGCAACAGACAACAAACCGGTTGAAACATCCGCTGCCGCTCCGGCGACTCCGGTTGTACCAACTCCGCCAGCGGCTGTTGCCGAAAATCCCGGAAATGTTCCAACAAGATAAAATTGCCTGCCTAATCAAAATCGCAAGCCGGTTTTGATAACAGAAATTTTGAAGTCTCTTTTACTCATGTTGAAAAACACTCACGAGCACCGAACAATGATTAATTTTTACATTGTCCGGTGTTTCGTGTTGTTTGTTTTTTTCGTTTCTTTTGGTTTTCCGGCAACATTTGGTTTCTCAACCGAAAATGATTTCTCAAATGATTTGCCAAATTATTTATCAGAAAGTTTATCAGAAAATTTGCCAGAAAATTTATCGGACAATTTATCGGATTATCGAGGTCAAACACTTCTTTCGAACTTGTTTTTTTCGGGTCAGAGAAGGCTGGTTCCGTTTTTTCGGTATGAGTTTCGGCACAAGCCATTCACGTTCGACACGTCTCTTCCAAAATCACCGCAACGGTTTCGGACTTGGATTCGCGGTTTCGGGAATTGGAGCCAACTTGGTCATTCCGACGGAACCGCTGACTTGGAATATTACGCTTACGGCGTTTCCGTCGGAATCGACCGACAAATCGGACGGAATTTCCTTTTCGGCGTTTCGTTAGGAGGAATACAAAACTCGTCGCAAGGTGGAGACGGATTATTCCATTGGAAATCAGACCTTTCCGCTGTTCATACTTCGGCTTATTTTCGCATTGCATTCCGAAATTTTTTCTTTGATCTTGAAGGCGGATTCGGTTACAACGACCAATCGTTTCCGTCCCGAACCGCAATCCAATGGAATTGCAACAGCGAAACCGGAATCTGGTGGGCGCAAG
>JAISQH010000591.1 GCA_031274385.1 Planctomycetaceae bacterium
GTTCCGCCGCAAAGTTCCTTGCTGTCGCCAATCTGGACGACACGAACCTGTTCAGGATATTTTTCACCAAAAAGCATCATGGCACCGGTTTTCCGGGCTTCTTCTATCGGCATTTCACAGCAAATCACCTCAGCAGCCGCCAGAATCAACAAGTTGACTTCCTCTTCAATTTTGAACAGTAATTGCCGATCAACCGCCTGATGATTTGTAAAATCAAAACGTAACAAGTCGTTATCGACTTTTGAACCTTGCTGTTCGGCATGACTACCGAGTTTCCGCCGCAAAACGTAATGCAAAAGATGGGTTGCCGAATGCGCTCTTGCAATTGCCTGCCGGTTTTCCTTGTCCACTTTGGCAAAGAGTTTATCGCCGATTTTGATGGCACCTTCTCTGATATGCCCTAAATGAACAATTAACTCCCCGTCAATTTGCGTTGCAACAACTTCAAACCGGACTCCGTTACCAATCAACCAACCCTTGTCACCGACTTGTCCGCCTTTTTCGCCGTAAAAGGGCGTGTTGTCAAGAATAATCTGAATCGGAGCGGAATGATCATTTTCCTGACCAACTTCCTGTTCCACTAACTTTCCGTCAGCAAGAATGGCAACAACGGTTGAGGATTCGAGTTCTAATTGTTCGTAGCCCAAGAATGTCGAACGATGTTGCGTTTTTTTGACACTTTCGAGCGGATCATTTTTGAATAACAAATTCTTTTCGGCACTTCCTGACAATTCACCGTGATGTTCCATTTCCCGTTTGAAGCCCGACCAATCGAACGTAAAATGATGTTCTGCCGCAATAGTTTCAAAAAGTTCCGGCGGAAAACCGAAAGTCTGGTACATGTCAAAAATTTCAGTACCGATCACCTGTTTTCGTTTCTTTTTCTTCATTTCGCCGAATATCCGTTCGATTTTTTCAAGACCGGAATCAACGGTTCCGATGAAATGTTCTTCTTCGGTTTCGATGACTTTGGCAACACGTTGGGTTGTTTCGGAAAGTTCGGGATAGGGCAACTTCATCAATTCGGCGACTTTCGGTACGAGAAGATACAAAAATGGTTCGGTGCAGCCTAGTTGGCGTCCGTCCAAAACCGCACGCCGCAATAATCGCCGAATTACATATTTTTCCTCTTTATTACCGGGATAAACATTTTCGTGAACCGCAAAAGCACACGCTCTGATATGATCGGCGATGCGTCTCAAACGCCGTCCGCCGTCGCTTGCCGGATCGTATTGCTGTTTCAACAGTTCCGCCGCTGCTTCGACAAGAGGGCGCAAAATATCGATGTGGTAATTCGTGTCAACTCCTTGCAAGACCGCCGCACAACGTTCAAGCCCCATGCCGGTATCAATATTTTTGCTGGGCAACGGACGCAGATTATCCGGCGGTTCGCCGACGCGGTTGAACTGCGTGAAAACAAGATTCCAAATCTCAACCGCTCCGACCGGCGTGTCATGATAGATTTCGCTGCACGGTCCGCAAACACCGTCCGGTCCTTGTGACGGAGCGGAAGCGGGCCAAAAATTTTCGTCTTCGTCGAGGTATTGAAGTTTTGCGGCGGGCAATTTGATTTCTTCGAGCCAGATTTTTGCGGCTTCGTGGTCGTTTTTATAAACGGTTGCCGACAATTTCGCCGGATCAATACCGAGCCATTTCTTGTCCGTCAAAAATTCCCACGCCCAAAGAATCGCCTCACGCTTGAAATAATCGCCGAAACTGAAATTGCCAAGCATTTCAAAAAACGTGTGGTGATACGCGGTACGCCCAACATTGTCAATATCGCCGGTTCGCAAACATTTTTGACACGTTGTTGCCCGTGTAAATTCGAGTTTGACGCGACCGAGAAAATGGTCTTTGAACTGGTTCATGCCCGCCGGAGTGAACAGCACCGACGGATCCCATCGAGGCACCAGCACATCGCTCGGCTTGCGAACACAACCCTTAGTCTCAAAAAATGTTAAATACTTTTCGCGAAGTTCGTTTGTTTGCATTTTTTTTAGTAAAACAGTTTGGTAAAACGATTTAGTAAAATCATTCAGTAAAATCATACAGAATAGAAAGAAACGTCCAAGAAATCGCCCTTATTCTACCATCTCCCGACAATTGGAAAAGGGAAGACGAACCGCCAAACAACAAAATTCAAAATCGTGATTTATAATGATATTATTGCAAGCAAAGAAGCAAATTAGCCCAAGTTCCGCAGTCAGATAGTTCAGACGCTTACATTTCCAATGTCGTTGGTCAGAAATTTCCACTACATTGGCTTGAAAATTATTTTTTATTGAATTGTTTTGAGAGGTTTCATTTCAGGTATTGGTAGGATTTACTGGTGTTCGGTTGGCTGTGTGATGCAACGTTTTTTGATTTCGGTTCCTGATTTTGTTGGCAAAACGACATCGACGAGCGAAATGTTTCCGATTTCGTCCAAGATACGTCTTGGCTCGCCACCCAACCCGGCACACTTGATCATTTGCCCCTGCGTTTTCCATAACACATAAGTCAGAAAACAAACTAAAATGTGTGTCCAAACGCGTTCTTCTTTTTGATGCCAGATCGGACGAATTCGCAAGTCATTTTTTTCGATACGGAACGCGGCTTCCGCTTCCGTCAACTGAATGTACACTTTCCATAAATCTTTTGCCGAACAGCCCGTAATATTCGTACGCAAAAGATAACGCTCCATATTTTCCTCTTTGAGCCTTTCGGCGAAAAGCCAAATGGTGCGGGCATCGGGAACCGTGTCCGCAAAAGTCAGACCAAGAAATTCACGAAACGATAACCGGTCACGAATCAACAACTCCGTATTTTCATCGGACAAGTTATAAAGCGATTTCAGAACAAGAATTTTGAACATCAGAAGCGGATCAAACGCTGGACGACCGCCTATTTTATCAGAATATCAGGAATGGGCAAGAGGTTTTTAGAAGTTCCCTAAAGAAGGTTTCTATCGTACCTGTCTATTTTGTTTTTAAAGATTGCGTGCAAAGACGCAAAGAAGATCAAGGTTGGTTTTAACTTGCACTGTTTTTGAGCGTGTTTATTTTTAATTTTATTCAAGGGATATT
>JAISQH010000599.1 GCA_031274385.1 Planctomycetaceae bacterium
ACAGTAACCGGTTGTTGGTAGTCGGTTATTAGTTGTATCACTAATTACTGACTGCCAACAACCGGCTACTGACTACTGGCTACTAACAATTAACTATTGCGAAATAATGTCTGCGATTCCGCTGCCAAAACTAACTGTTGAATGGTCAATCTCAACAGGTAACCCTTTACTTTTCCGCGCTTCGAGTTTTTTCTCCAGCGGAGCGGTATATTTTTTGGGTTTTGGCGATAATTCCGTCTGTTCCGAATGATTGGTATTACTGATTTCGTGTTTTTCACGTGCAATCGCGTCATAAATTTCCTGACGATGAACGGAAACATCAGAAGGTGCCTGAATACCAAGCCGAACCCGATCTCCGCGAATATCAACAATAGTTACAATAACATTGTCACCAATATAAATACTTTCGTCCCGATATCTTGAAAGGACTAACATATTTGTTCTCCTTAATTGATTCTTTTTCCGATGTTGATTGAAATAACGCTCGAATAATGTGATGATAACGTGGGTCGGAACAAAAATTCTTTTTCAAAATTTTCAAAACATGATGTCTTTATGGAATCGTTTTAAAAGTTCCGATGCTTTATATTTTCGTCATCTCCAGAGAATAGATTGAGTTAAATAAATAAAAAAGAGAAAATAGAAAAAATGCGTATGTTGTGCGAAACGTCTTTGAAAGACAACTTTGTAACTATCCGCTTTCGCCGGTTCGAGAGCAAGCAAGTGAAGAAGAATTAGTTGTTACTGGTTATTTTCTTCATTTTGAAATTTCAGGCGATACTGTTTTGGTGTCATTTTTACGGTATGGCGGAAATTACGAACAAAATACTCTGTTGAGGTAAAACCAATCTGTTCGCCGATTTTTGTAATGGAAAGATTGGTATTTCGCAAGATGGCTTTGGCTCGTTCTATTCGGATTCGATGTAATTCTTGCTCTGGAGTATGTCCCAGCGACTCGTGGAATTTCCGAATCAATGTTCGCGGCGACAGATCGACGGCGTCGGCAATATCTTGAACAGTAATATGTAAAAGAACCTGTTGCGAAATGAAATACAACGCTTTAGCAACATCAGGATCAGCAACCGTAATAAAATCAGTTGAAACACGCGCCACCACATCAATTGGCGGAATGAGAATCGGTATTTTCGGTAATACCTGCTTGTTGATTTTTCTATCGAGCAGCCAAGCGGCTTGGTAACCCGTTTGGTGTCCGTCAACCGCAATACTGGAAAGAGTCGGCGAAGTGGCATTGCACAACGTGATATTGTTTTCAACACCGAGAATAGCAATTTCATGCGGCACCGCGATTTCCGCAATTTGACAAAGGTTAATCAGATAAACTGCCTGACTGTCACTTGGACAAAAGAGTCCGATTGGTTTTGGAATGGCGCGGAGCCAATGGAGGATTCGCGATTCTGTTTTGTCCGTCACCTTCAACGAGAGGGACGCGTCATTTTTTCGTCGGCAAAACGGGTTGGTCAGGCATGAAAATCCGTTTGTTGCCAGATGTTCGGAATAAGCGGAATAAAATTGCGTTGACCACCAAGATTGACCGGTTGAAAAATATCCGAAGTGCCGCAATCCTTTGGATTGAAAATAATCCGAAGCCATCACACCGAGACGGTTCCCATCGCAAAGGATGTCGGACGAACGAAAAACACCGTCACCGAGCAATTCAACAACCGGAACCTGAAGCGTTGTCAACCGTGATTCGGCAAAGACGGTTCGGGAAATGATTCCGTCGTAATGACATTGAACAAGTCGCGGAATCTTTTTTTCAAGACCGCGATCTTCGAGAAAAATAATCCAGTTTCCGTGTTCCAAAGCATAACGGGTGATTCCTTCAATGATTTGCCGACCATAGATACGCGAAGTTTCCACAAGAACCAAAATACGTTTTTTCTTCATGGCATTTGGTTGGCGTTAGCGGGAACCAACGCTTTGCGAATCGGCATTTTGGGGTTCAGCGTCCTTTTCTGTCAACTCATTTGGAACCGCCTGTTTTTTGAAAGCCGTCGTGCGGATTCTCAGACCGTTCGACGAACCGGAAGAAACAATCATTTCTCGTATCGCGTGATCGATAACACTGTTTGGTTTTCGGAAGGAACCGTTGGTCTTGGCGTTGTTGGAGTTGGATTGGGATTGGGATTGAATAAAACGTCTTTCTAAGATTTCAGGTTTGGAAATCCCCAACGCTTTGATTTGACTGTCACGGAATTGTCGGACAATTTCACCAAAATGTTCCGGTTGACGAGCGGCGGCGAGAAAGGCTTGGGGTTCTTTGTTTTTTGAATCGACGCGGATCCATTCTTCCAAAACGATCATGGCTTCGTTGAACCGCGTCAACGAGAGCAACGCCAACGAATACCATCTCAGACAAAGCACGTCACGGCAACCGTTTAAATAGGCTAATTCCAGAGGAAGTACCGCCGTTTCCCAATTTCCGGCAGACGCCCGGCACGCTCCGGTAATTACTTCACGAATCAAATCGAGATCGGTTCCGCCCCAGATTGTTGCTGCGAATTCATGCCCTTTCGCTTCCTGAAGTTCCGCAATATACAGGTCGAGCAAATGCCGGTTGAATTCGGTACGATCACCGATCAATTCCAGATTGGATTCGAGAACCCGAATCGCTTCCTGTCCCTTGCCGCGCAAACGATGAATCAACGCCAGACTTGTTACTGCCATTTCACGAATCCGAAGACGATGCCAAACGTCAAGCGTTGTCTGACCGTGACGAACAGCGGTTTCAAAAGTTCGTGCTGCGAGATCAAGTTTTCCTAATTGCTGAAGATGGGAACCCATAAACGTCAAAAGTTGCATATTGACCGGAAAATGATCAAGTCCGGCAAGCAAAATTTTGGTCATTTCATTTTCAGGAATCGGCAAAACGGTCAGGGTTTCCCAAACGCCGTAATAAGCCGCCAAACGCAGATCATTTCGGGTTGTTTTTTCAATCAGATGAAGGAAATCGCGTCTGGCGTGAATTGAATCTCCCAAAACGGAAAGGGCTTCCGCTCTGGCAATTAAGGCATCATCGGTAATGGATTCACCTTGTTGTTCTGATAGTTTGTTTTGTTGTTCTGATTGTTTTCTTTGTTGTTCGATTATTTGTAAATGCCGGATTGCTTTGCGTTTTTGCCGGTTGGAATCTTGCTGACGCGAAGGGAGGAGAAAACGTCCCGGTGCGGCGTTGAGTCGAATCATCAGGCTGGCAGCCGACGAAAGAAGCGACGCTCTGATTTGTCCTTGAAAACGCAAGCCTTTTCGGAGTGGAATCAGGCGGGGTTCGATTGTTTCTTCATCCAGATCATGCCGGACTCCGTCGGTTCGGTAAAGACGGTGCAAGACCATGACATATAAGGAATGACGTTCGAGATCATTTGCCGTGAACAGCCGAAATTCTTCCAATGTTGTTTGATCGAAACGGTCTCCGGCATTCATCAAAAGGAGCCAATTCGTTTCATTTTGTGATTCGGCGAGTTCGATTAACTCATTGCGCAATGCGGCTTCGTCATGACAAGATGATGATTGGCGATAGGTTACGTTTTGGAGTTCCGTAAGATTCACGGCGGGTTCCGTACCAAGAACGAAAACAGATTCCGAAAGAAGCCGGGCATCCCGAAGTGTTTCTTCTAATCCTTCAAAACCGTCTTCAACGACAATTCCGACAGCAATACGAATTTGGCTCATGGAATTTTCTGGAAATAATCATGGAGTCCTTCCGGTCTCCGGCGTATTTATCGTCAATACAGAACATTATCTCTTTGTATCGGCATAAAATCGGTTTTCCATCGACGTTTTTTATTGGAGGTCTTTTCCCCATACGTATTAACTTAAGCGTTTATTTTATCCTGTAGGCAAGGTAGGCTGCCTTGTTTAATTGAAACTTCACCAAATGAATAGTGAGGAAATCATTCACAGAAGGGTAAGGAAAGGTCAGGGAAGAATATTCCAAACTTCCCTTACCTTCCTGTGAAAAATTCCTCCAAATAACAATTAGGCAATAAAAATGAGAGAACTTTGTAGTAGCAAGAAATATCCGCACGACAATCACGTTGGGAAATACCCAGACCGTTCCATTATCGGGGTTCAAATAGTCAAAATGCTTGTACGGATCATGTTGTTCGGTTACAATGGGAAAATTCGTTTGGGGAATATCTTGAAATTCACAAACGGGTTAAATGGAGTTGGAGATCAAAATAAGAGGTTGCGTGGCAAAGCACCGAGAATGTTGTGGAGAGACGCCGGTTGATTCATTTTGTTGTTCTGATTTTGTTTCTTTGTACCGGAACGGTTTTCGGTTTTACGGAATCTGATGTTCGATTTTTGCGCGGTCTTGCGGACAGGAATTTGTTTGAGTCGGTTGAAATTTTCTGCAACAGCGAATTTCAAAACCCGAACGTTTTAGCGATTCAAAAAACGCTTCTTGCTACGGAGTTGGTTCGGTCACGAACTCAGCAGATGCTCCTTGCGGAACCGGTTCGCCGCCCGGAACTTCGCAAGCGGCTCAGCGAACTCGAAACGCAATTGCTCGAAACGCCGTTACTTGCTTCGCCCGCTGAATGGAATGACCCCGAACTTTGGCTCGCCCGGAACTCCTTGCGCTTCCAATTTGCCGTTGCCGAATATTCGCTTGGCGATTGGCAACGTCTTGAGTCGGAGATTGTTCCTGCGTCGGCAAAGGACGAAGCGGCTCAGTTCGCCCGAACCACCTTGCTTCATTCCCTCGAACGCTTCCAACATTGCACCGAACAACTGGAGCAATTGCGGCAAAAAACCGGACTCAATACCGATCCGCTCTTCAAACGCCGTTTTCTTGTGCAACTCCACTCAATTCGTTATCAATCCGGTTTGGCTCAGATGTCGTTTGCTCTTACGTTTCCGTCGGGCGACGACCGGATATTTAGTTTGAACCGGGCGGTTGTTCTTTTAACGGAATTGGCATCGCTTCCCGTTGACGATCCGGTCATTTTCCGCAGCCGGATTGAACTTGCCACCGCTCACCGTTTGCTGGGTCAACTTGAAAAAGGCAAGGAATGGCTGACTCGTTTGCAGAATGCGGAGTTGACGCCGGAACTCCGGTTCCAAGCCGAAGCGGAATTAATTCGGTATTACGACGCCGCCGGCAACATCAAGGAAGCCGTCCGAAAAATAGAGGAAAATCATCACGATTCGTCGATTTATCCCGATTACGAATTGGCGAAGTTGGAGATTCTTCTTGCGTTGAGCCGTCAATTCAAGGAGAAAACCGAACAGCAAACTGAAATCAACCGGACGATTTTGGAGCAGATTCGGCGGATTGACCTGCAATTCGGAGCGTATTGGGGTCGCCGTGCCCGCATGTTTTTGGGTGCCTCTCACCTCACCGAAACCAGCCATATCGATACGCCATTACTAAAAATGCTTGCCGAAGACCAGTTTCAAAGCGGGCGATATACGGAAGCGGTTCGTTTTTTTGAAATGGCGAGCCGTCAGGCTGAGATTGCGGGGGATCAGGACGGAATGTTCGGCAACGCCGTCTCTGCGATAGCGGTTCTGAGCGAAGTTTTGAACCGGCTTGAAACGCCGTCGCTTGCCCAACCCGAAATGGCGATTTCGCAAACCGAGATCGCGTTGTGCCGCCGTCAAATTATTGGGGGGTTGCGTGATCTTTCGATGCGGTATCCGCAATATCCGAATGCTGCCGAGTTGCATTTGAAGGCGATTGATCTTTCCGCTCAGGCGGTTTTGAAAAAGGAAATGCCGCTTGACAATTATCTGGTTTTGCTGAGGGAACATGCGGAAGAGTGGTCTGATTCCGTCAAGATTCCGCCTTTGTTATTACGAGCGGCGGTTCTTTTGGAGAGTCAGGGTCAATCGGCGGAGGTTCTGTTG
>JAISQH010000053.1 GCA_031274385.1 Planctomycetaceae bacterium
TTCGAATCCGAGACCGCCGGTGGCGTTGCACTGCGGATCAAGGTCAATCAAAAGAGTTCGGGCGGCGGATTTCGCAAGTCCATCGGCAAGCGAAATCGCTGTTGTGGTTTTCCCGACACCGCCCTTCTGATTCGCAACACAAAAGACTCGTCCCATAAAACTTCAACCCGTCAACTCCCGAACAAACCCAAAACAATTACGTAAAAACTCGAAAACATAAAGAATCATCGTTATTTTCGAAAAGAATGTCAATGTCAAAAAAGGAACAACAGACAAATTTAAGTAGTTGCGCCGTAATTTAGGTAGTTTTAGTGATTCGTTTTGTCATATAATAGAGCGAAGTTAATATGATTTTCGTTTCCGTTGTTCTTGAATCGTAATCGTATTGCCGACACAAACTTCGCCAGTGCATCGTCCAACCTATCGAACGTTCCACCACCCAACGCTTCGGTATCACCTCAAACTGATGCATTTCCGGTCGCTTTACCGTTTCAAATCCCCAACCGTAACGTGCCACCTCCGCTTTCATCTTATCGCCCGTGTTCGCCGCGTGAACCACAATACAAATCAGCAACCCCAACACATCCACAAGAAAGTGCCGCTTCACTCCGTTGATTTTTTTCCCGCATCGTAACCACGTTCTCCGGCACTGTTGGCGGCTTTAACGCTTTGGGAATCAGAGAATCGCGTTGAGGACTTGCCGAAGGTCGGTGGTTTTGGGGCGGCCGCCTTCGGGCAGGACGAGGAGCGGTTGCAGGATGACCCATTGGTCATCGGTTAAGTCGGTCGGATACGATTCACGTTCGTTGATTGACATCGGATTCCTTTCTGTTGAAATAAGGTCTTGTTAAAACAATGCACCATCCTAACAAAAATCCCGAAAAGGGACAAGAGAAATTTCACTAAATTACCTATCTTACGACGCAACTACTAAAATTAAACCTACCAAAACAATTTAATAAAAAAATAATTTTCAAGCCGATGTAGTGGAAATTTCTGACCGCCAACATTAGAAATGTAAGCGTCTGAGCTATGTGACTGCGGAACTTGGCTTAGATTTCGGTTTTTTCAGAAAAAATTTTGTTGTGACATGGCGAGGACTTCTTGGAGTCGTTGTTCAATTTCGGGGTGTTGGGGGTCTCGTTGGCGGGCGTCGTGAAGGCATCGGGCGGCTTCGTCAAAACGTTGGAGCGCAATCAACGCTTCGGCTTTGCCACGAAGAAGATCAGTTGGCTCCGTTCCTTTGGGGAAAAGGTCTTGCAGGTTTTGCCACGTCGCCAACGCGTGTTCCGGTTGGCGGCAAATCATCTGAACCGCCGCAAGCTCCGGCAAAAGTTCCCGGTTGTTCGGAGAAAAGGACAACGCCCGATAATAATCATTTCTTGCCTGAATCATATTTTGTCGGGCTTGTTCCGGTGAATCGGTCTGTTGCTGACCGGCTGCCAGAAACCAACCGGACTTCCCACGCAACGCCCAACCCTTGTATTCCTGCGGAGATAACCGAACCACCGCATCCGCATGGCGGTAAGCCGTCGAAGGACGATTCAACATCAAATGTTTTTCCGCAAGTGAAATATGCAACGATGCGTCATTGTTCCCGCCTCGTTTGAGTGCTTCGTCAAGTTGTTGCAGGGCTTCCTCATATTTTCCGCGTTGCCAAAGGGCGTCAGCGTAGTAACGGCGATGATCGGCATCTTTCTTGTTGAGTTTAACCGCTTCTTCAAGATGTTTTTCCGCTTCCGCAAGATCACCGCGTTCCAACGCGGTAATCCCGCGACGACTTCGCTCATTGCTAAGAATTTGTCCCGGCGTAATCGGTTTCAACGACCCACCCCAATGGCAACCGCCCAACAACATTAGCAAAAAGAAAATAGAAAAAATCCGAATCAATTCCCGCATCATTCAATCACCCCACAACTCAACCCGTTTGGAAAATAACCCGAAAAAGAAATCCGTCACCTTTTCCGTTTTCGAATCGTAACAATTCTTCCGATTTGATTCCAGTGCAATTTTAGTGGGGAGTGGGGAGTGGGAAGTGGGAAGTTTCCGTTCCGGCAGTGAACGGAGTACCGTTCACCACCGGCTATTTTAGGATGACTCCGTTGGAGTCAGAAAGAAATAAGGAGCGTTTTTATTTTGATTATGTTGGGGTCAGATAAAATCTCCACTTCCCACTCCCCACTTTCCACTCTCCACTCCCCACTAAAACTGCTCTTTCCCGAACAGCCGGAATTTGATATGCTCTCATATTGTGAAACATCCGCAAGATCATTCTTGGTCTTTTTACAAATTCATGTTGCTCTTAACAGTACAGCCTGCCATGTTACATCCATTCGCCGTAACTCTGTTTTTTGTTGTGATGATGTTTTCTTCTGTTTCTTCGGGTGTGTTTGCTCAGTTTGATTTTGGGACAAGCGCAAACGCCCCCGCCGGAACCAATGAAACAAGGACGGGCGGTCCCAAACGCGGTGCCAGTCAACAGCAAATCTGGCGGGCAGGCATTATTATCGAACCGGGTTCGCAAATCGAAGAAGCCAAAGTAATTATTCCGGTTCCGATGGATTGGATGGAACAGGAAGTAGTCAAAATTAATGAAGAAAAAACCGACGCCGCTCTTTCAAAAAATATTCAATACAAAATCATTCATAACGGCGTTAAAGAAATGATTCTCACACTTGGCAAAATGCGTCCGCATCGAAAGGTGGAGGTGGTGGTTGATTTTGAACTGCTGAACTACGAACTCCTGCCGCCGGAAAACACGGACGATTATATAATTCCAAAACGAACTCCGCGCGGCTTGGAACTTTATCTCAAGGAAAGTCCGACAATCGAATGTAGTAAACCGCCATTCGCCAAAATGTTTCATGAAATTACAAAAGACAAAACAACTGATTGGGACAAAGTTGAAGCTCTTTACGCGTTCGTGCAGAACAATGTCCAATACGACGAATCCGGTAAAAATCGACCTGCCAAAGGAGCGTGGGCGGTAATCAATATGCCGGAAGGCAATTGGACGGGTGATTGTAAAGACATGAGCTGTTTGTTTGTTGCGCTTTGCCGAGCCGGAAAAATTCCTGCCCGAATTGTCCGGCTCCCGGAACATTGTTACGCCGAGTTTTATCTTGAACTCAAACCGGAACTGACCGCTTCCAACGAACACGAAACCAAAAAACCATTCATTCCGCAAGGATTTTGGTTTCCGTGTCAGGTTGCCGGCTCCTACTCATTCGGCGGTATTCCCGAACGCCAACCGATTTTGCAAAAAGGTGATTCGTTTCCCGACCCGGACAAATCTCCAAAAGGGAAAACGCTTTTTCTAAAAGAATGTTTCGAAGGCTCCCTACTGCCCGGAAGCCCGCCGCCAAAATTTCATTGGATCCACGAAATCAAAGTAAAATAAACTTGTTCCCAAACTTGAAAAAGCGTGTCATGGTTTTTTCGTTTTGTCAGCAGATGATACAGATTTAACAGATTTTCATCAAAAACGAATCTGCAAAATCTGTTGACAATAATGGAACCATTGACTCGTAGGGGCGACCCTTGCGGT
>JAISQH010000124.1 GCA_031274385.1 Planctomycetaceae bacterium
TTTGTGGTTACTGTGACAAAGTTAATCCCTTTTTATTGAACTCCTACGGAGTTCTCGTTTTGTTTGTACACTTACCCCGTGCTGCGCTCCGCTTGCACGGGGTTATCCAAATGAAACTCCTTCGGAGTTGTTTTTAATTCAATACCAAAATAATTGACTAAAATAATTTACCAAAACATCAATCATTAAAAACAAAATAGACAGTTACAATCGCAAGTATAAAAAGTATAACATCGTTACAATTAACAAATAAACTCTTTTCATTTTTTTCGTGACATTTCGTGTTTTTCGTGGTAGAATTTTCATTTTTAAAAGTTCCTTTAATTTTCAATTTTCCATTTTCCATTTTCAATTAAAAAAAATGTTGATACGATTAACTTGGGTGATTTTGTGTTTTGTTCTTTTGTCGTTTCTTTTGGTCGAAACGGCGTCGGCTCAGTTTCTTCGTCGGCAACTTCGCCGGATTCCCGGTTTTCCAACGGCGGAACCCGGTTACCGGGTTCCCGATAATCGGGTTCCCGATAATCGGGTTCCCGATAGTCGGGTTCCCGATAGTCGCGGGCAACAAACAGCGGAGCCGCTCATTCAGGGTGACGGGCGTTTATTGGAACGTGTACGAAATATCGTTAATCTCTTTACAGAGGGAGGAGCCGAACTCAAACCGGTTGCGATTATTTCGTTTGCTAGTTTTGAAGAGTTTAAGCGGGTGATTCAAATTGTTGCGAAAGAAATCCGGCTCGATAAAGGAAGTTTGGAAGAACCGGCATTATTGAACGCTTTTCTGGCAGTGTACGGACGAATTGTCGGACAAGGTTTCGACACGAAGCAACCGGTTGGAATGATTTTGCAAACAGACGGTATTCTGTATTATCCGCTTCTTTTCACACCGCTTGATTTAAACAGTAAACTCGGTCAATCGTTGCGCAACGATTATGCCGAACAACTTCCTGATGGTCGATATGCAATTCGTCAGGATATTTTCAATTGGCCCCTTGGTCGGCTTTATGTTCAACAACACAATGGTTGGCTTTTCATTGCCTCCGAGCCGCAACTTCGTGCTTTGCCGAATAATCCGACGGTTCTCTTGCAAGGGCTTGACCGCCGTCATTTGATTGCCGCAAGATTTGAGTTGCAAAATTTGCCGGCACTTTCGACTCGTGCGGCGTTGTCTTTTGGCGAGATGAACGCGGTTGCCCAAGCGGAGACCGAACTCGAAAAAGCGGCTGCCCGATTGGGAATCGGTTATCTTCGTTCCCTTGCCGAACAAGCCGATTTCCTCGAATATACTTTTTCTTATGACGAAGAACGTGCTGATTATGTTATTGAACAAAAAGAAATAGTCAAGCCGAACACGGAACGAGCCTTATTGTTGCAAGAACGCCGCAACGCCCGAAGTCCGTTTCATGCTTTTTATCGTCCTGAAAATGCGGTTCTTGCTTCGCATCTTGTGATGAATTTGACACAGTTACAAAGCAAAGAACTTGAAACGATTTTCGACGAATCGCTTGGCAAGTATCTTTTAACGGAGGAAGAGCGTCAGGAATTAAAAAAGCGGTCGGTAGAGAAAACACCGTCTTCGCGTCAACGGCGTCGGCAGCCGCAAGTTCCGTCAGAACCGGTAACAGAAACGCCGCCGCTTGCTGTTACAGATTCTGTAACTGATTCCAGTGCGCGTCTTGCGCAACTTTTGGCACAAGTTCCTCTGGAACAACTTGATATTGATCAGAAGACACCGGATGAAACGGAAACGTTTTTGGAGGAGATGCCTGAAATTGTTTTGAGTAAAACGCCGGAGCGTGACTTGACTGACGTACAAAAACTTGAAATTATTTTCCGGCGGATTGGGGTTGCGTATTATTGGGCGTTAATTGGAGCGGTTCGAAGCGGCAAGTTTGACAGTGCCGTAACCTGTTCGTTTGAACACGGGACACTTGGCATTTATAATCTTGTTGAAGGCGAAAAATTCAGGGAGTCGTTCGATTCTATTTTTGCGGATTTGGAAAAGGAGTTCCCTGAAGTTTATGCACGAAATATCCGAAAAGATTATTTGGAATCGGAAGGTTTTTTGTTGACGAGTATTTCGTTTCGACCGGGCATGTTTATTAAAAATCAATTCTTATCGTGGTTGATTCCGCCGGAATATTCGGAACGCGAAACCCGTTTAATTCTTGGAGTTCGTAACGATGCGCTTTGTTTTGCTGTTGGTTCGAACGATTTTCCTGAACAACAACTTCTTGGAGCGATTGCCGGGACAACCGAATTGCTTCCGGTGTACGATCATTTTTTTACATTTTCGGCTTATGAATTGGGGCGGGCGTTTGCTCAATCGGGCAGACCGGATCGATTGGTTCCGTTCAAAATTGTTGCGGCAAATACGAACCCGAATGCCCGTGCTGATGCTGTTTCAAAATTCACGGACACCTCGAAAACGCTCACTCTTCGTATCTCCGCCCTCCTAACACCTTCCATTTGGCGTTTCCGCGAAAATCTCCGAGAAGCAAGGTCGTACCGTTGAAAACGGAACAGTAAGGCACTGTACGTAAATTAAGTGTTCAATAATGGAGATAATACTTCGGGTCGTTACCGGACTGATGTTTTTATGAGTATTATCAATGTCCTCTTATTTTGAAAACGTAATTGTCTATTTTATTTTTTAAGGATTGCGCGCAAAGACGCAAAGAAAGTGGAGAGTGGGTGACTAAAAAAAACCTTATTTACAACCTGATTTTCCTAACAAAACAACCTTAGTAGCCATTGACAATAAAAAAAATCAACCTTATTACCTTATTAAAAAATAAGGTAATAAGGTAATAAGGTTATGATTGGAGGAACTCTTTGAGCTACTAAGGTTGTTTTTGTAAGAAAATCAGGTTGAAAATAAGGTAAGACGCAAGCGTGAGGCAAGCCGTTTGATAGTGAACCGCGATTGCGCCACTCTCCACTCCCCCCTGCGTCTTTGCACGCAAAATAAAATGGACAGTTACGTCCCAACCTGATTCTTAGTTCTGACTTTTGATAATAAATCCAATGAAGAATGAATTATGAACATCCCCAATCCTACCCTGTCCGGTTCTCATAGTTTTCCGCAGGTCATTTTCGTCAACAAAGCAGTCTGCCGGGATTGTTATCGTTGCGTCCGGGTTTGTCCGGTGAAGGCAATCAAGATGCGTGACGGTCAGGCGTCGGTTGTTGCCGAACGCTGTATTTCTTGCGGAACGTGTGTTCGGGAATGTCCCCAGTCCGCAAAAACGTTTCGGAAAGAACTCGAACCCGTCAAAAGATTACTCGAATCCGGTGAACGAATCGCCTGCAGTTTGGCTCCGTCCTTCGCCGGATTTTACCCGGAACGCTTGAGGAAACGAATCCCATCCGTGTTGCGGCTGCTCGGTTTTTTTCATGTTGCCGAAACCGCCATCGGTGCCTTTTTCACCGCAAAGGCTTCCGCACGGTATATCGAAAAACACGGTCAGCGCGAACCCGGTATCATCTCCGCCTGTCCGGCTTGCGTCGATTACATTTTGCGTTTCCAACCGCAGTGGTCACGCTATATTATTCCGGTTGTTTCCCCAATGGTCGCCCACGCGAAACAAATCCGCCGCCGATTCGGAATTAATACAAAAGTCGTCTTCATCGGACCGTGTGTCGCCAAAAAAGTCGAAGGGCAAAACGCCGAAGAAGACGGTCATCTGGACGCGGTGTTGACATTCGATGAATTCAACCAATGGCTGGAGCAAGAAAAAATTGATATTGCCGGTTGCGAAGAAAGCGATTTCGATGAACAACCACGCGGTGCCGCACGATATTTTCCACTGGAAGGCGGTTGCGTCAAAACCGCTGGTTGGACGGCGAATCTGTTTGATGAAAATGTCGTCACCGTCAGCGGTTTCAGCGATGTCCGGCAAGCTCTGGATGCCAGCCGCCCCGGTCAAATTATTGAACCGTTATTTTGTCCGCACGGCTGTACCGGCGGTCCGGCAAGCGGTAACAAAGAACCGTTTTACGAAACCCGATTGAACATTCTCGATTACGCCCAAAGCGGTTCGAAAAATGTTGGTCTTACTCCTCAGACTGTTCAAAAAATAACGGAAGAAGAAATACTGACCGCCGATGACCAACAGTTTCTCGATACTCTTACCAAATATTATGATCCGCCGTCTATTTCAAAACGGAAAGAGATTACAGAAACACAGATTCGCGAAGTCTTTGAAAAAACCGGTAAATCATCTCCCGAACGCCAATATGATTGTGGTTCTTGCGGTTATCCGAGTTGCCGTGAGATGGCGGTTGCGATTATTGAGGGATTTGCGGAGCCGGAGATGTGCGTTCCGTATTTTCGGCAGGTTGCCGAACAACGGATTGATCGGGTGATTGAAACAAGCCCGAACGGTATTGTCACGTTGGACGAACATCTGAATATTCTGAATATGAATCCGGCGTTCCGGCAGTTTTTTCAGTGTTCCAACGCCGTTTGCGGACGCCCGATTGCCTATTTGATGGATCCCGAACCCTTCGAACGCCTTTTGGCGGAACCGGAAAAAAAAGTCGAAATCATTGTCAACCATGAATCCTATCATCTCGTTTGCCATGAAGTTTTGTATTCACTTCCGGTGGAAAAGCAATTCGTCGGAATTTTTATGAACATTACGAAACTCCAGAAAAACGAAACCCAACTCGATTATCTCCGGCAACAAACCGTGAAACAAGCCCGTGAATTGTTGGAGCAACAAGTTGTCATGGCGGAAACGATTGCGGCGTGTCTCGGTGAAAACGCCGCAAGAGCCGAATCTCTCCTCGAAAAACTCATGGATCAGGCAGAACAAAAATAAAAGAACGCCAGACTTAGTTAATAGTTGATACGTTAGCGGCGGGAGCTTGCCACCGACGAGAGCGTTCTTCTTAACGGAACTTCTAAAAACTCTTTTTTAACCACGAAAAACACAAAAAAACACGAAAGAATTTTTATTATAACTTTTTTATTATAAATGATTTACAACAATTATATTTTTCGTGAACTTTCGTGTGTTTCGTGGTTAGTCTCGGTTTTTAGAAGTTCCCTTAAATAAAAAGGTAGGCAGCCTGTTTGAAACTCTAAACGGAATGGTAGGAATTTTTTTGACCTGCTTTCAAATTTTGTTGTGTTATGATAAACTGGTGATTGATTTGACCTTAGTTATTCTCATTTACCGATACTCTGATCCAACATTGATTTATGTCTGACAAAGAAATTCTTTATCAAAAACGGTTGAAGCGGTTCACTACTGCCATGCGGAACGGCAAGCCGGATTGTGTGCCGGTCAGACCATTCGCTGCCGAAGTTACGGCGGTTCATGCCGGATTGACCTGCCAACAAGTCACACACGATTACCGTTGCGCCTTCGAAGCGATTCTGAAATGTTGTCGCGATTTTGATTGGGACGCTACTGTGCCGAACATGGTGTACGTTTGGACGGGGCTTGTCAAAACGCTTGGAATCCGTTACTACGCCGTGCCGGGAATCGAAGTCTCCGCAGAAACCGGATTTCAGTATCTCGAACCGCCGGAACAAAACGCCTGGATGAGGGAAGAAGATTACGATTTGTTCATCAAATCACCGATTGATTTTATTGCCAATGTCTGGTTTCCGAGAATTACACAACATGTTGCTCCGCCGGGTGTTCCGGCATCGTTTCGGGGAAATATGGCAATGTTAAGCGGTATGGCGTCCATGAAAAATTATTTTGCCGCTTACGGTCCGCATATTGCCAGAATGCGAACCGAAACAGGAACACCGTGTGCGATTGCGGGTATTTTGAAGGCTCCCTTTGATATTATTGCCGACAAATTTCGCGGTTATCGTGCCCTTTGCATGGATTTGTACCAGAGACCGGAAAAAGTTCTGGCATTGACGGAGGCGTTGGTTCCGCATCTGGCGTTTGTTGCCGAGCAAACGGCTGACCCGGAACGGAATTTGCCGGTCGGACTTTGGCTGCATCGGGGTTGTTTGCCGTTTCTTTCGCCGAAACAGTTTGAAAAATTTTATTGGCCCTCGCTCAAAGAAGTCATTTGCCAACTTTGGAATAAAGGCATCCAAACGCTTTTTTATGCCGAAGGCGAATGGAATGGCAATCTCAAATACATTGCAGAACTTCCGGAAAAAAGTATTGTTTATCATGTTGATAAGGGCGATATTTTTGAGGTTCACCGGGTGATTGGTGACAAATTCTGTATTAGCGGCGGTATTCCGAACGATCTGCTGGCGCTTGGAACGCCGGAAGAGGTTCGTCAATGTACGAAAAGAGTGATCGAAGGTGTGGGCAAAGACGGCGGTTACATTGTTGATGCCAGTGCCATTATGCAAAACGATACGAAAATCGAAAACCTTGCCGCAATGACCCAAGCCGCCCGCGATTTCGGTCAATATTGAACGAGTTTGGGATTTGTGGTTTGTGGTTTGGGATTTGTGCCACAAGTAATCCAATATTAATTATTAACTATCCACTATCAACTCTCCACTATCAACTATTAATGTTGTTTTCTGTTTCAACTAATCGGGTTGGCGGTTACACGGATCGTTTTTGGTATCCTCGTTTTTGGGATGGGATGACGATTCGTGCGTGGCTGCGTCTTTTGAAAAGCGGGCGGTTTCGTGTTGCCCCGATTCGTTGGGGCATGGTTTTTATCGTGACGGCATTGGCGGTTACATTCAATTCACCCTGCGCGGCGGCACAAAAATTATGTTACGGCACAAGAATACGCCGAACCGATCTTGCCGAACCGCCGGTTTTCATTATCGGGCATTGGCGTTCGGGAACGACATTGCTGCACGAATACCTGATTCGTGACTCGCGTTTTACTTTTGCGGACACCTACGCATGTTTTGCGCCGGAACATTTTATTGTGTCACGATATCTTCTCCGTCCGATTGCGGCGTTGCTGATGCCGAAAAAACGCCCGATTGACAACATGGAAGCCGGCTTTGACCGTCCGCAGGAAGACGAATTTGCCTTAACTTCAATGGGCTTGCCGTCGCCGTACCGAAATCTTATTTTTCCGAACAATATTCCCGGTATTGACTTGGAATACCTGACGCTTCGCCATCTTTCCGAAGAACAACGTCAGGAATGGCTTGATGGTTTGGACATTTTTTTGAAGTCGCTGACATATTTATCTCCGGGTAAGCGAATTATTTTGAAATCGCCGCCGCACACCGGAAGAATCCGTACGATTTTGCAACGTTATCCTGAGGCGAAATTCGTACATATTCATCGGAATCCGTATTCGATTTTTCCATCGACGTACAATCTTTGGATGCGTCTTGCTCGTGACGAAGGCGTTCAACGACCCAGCGGCATCGGGATGGAAGATTACATTTTTAATACGCTCAATACGATGTACGAATCACTTGAAGCGGATTTGGAAATTTTGAAACCGAATCAATTTTGCGATATTGCATTCAAAGAATTGACCGGAGAACCGATAAAAACGTTGGAAACAATTTATCAATCTCTCCAACTTGACGGATTTGAAACGGTTCGTCCGGTTTTCGAAGAATTTGCCGCAACTCAAAAATCGTACCAAAAAAACCAATTCGATCTGAACCCGGAAACAAAAGAACAAATCGCCATTCGTTGGCATCACTATTTTGAACGATATGGTTATGAAAAATAGTAACTGTCTATTTTGTTTTTAGTTTTTTTATCATTTTTTCGTCATGTTATTTCGTTTCAAAAAAAATTCTTCAAAACCCTTATTTTTACAATATTTTCCAAAAAACCTTAGTAGCAACGGAGTACAACATTCTGTACCCTTATTTTCCCTTATTCCCTTTTTCATTAGGGAAAATAAGGGACATCTTTATTCCGTCCCATGCTACTAAGGATGCTTATAAAAATAAGAATTTTGAGAAAAATCCTTAATAATTGTTATAAATGACAACGTTTTAAAATAGACAGTTACGATCTTCCAAGTGATGATGAATCGGACGAATATCCAGCAACGCCGTATTTGTCGTACAAAAATTCTTTTCCACATCCGCAACCCGCTTGTAATTCCGAACCACATCCGCCAAAGCACGCCGCTCCGCCGAAACATTCGTCCGTATTACGTACAAACCATCAAATTCTGACTCGCGTTGAATTGATGTGGAATTACGATGAAACGAAAATTGACCGTCCTTGATTTCCGTGACAGCATGTTTTGCAACAAAAAATTTGTCCTTAACTTTACCAACACAAATTCCAATCTCCACATCGGAATATGGCTTCACGCGATCGTGACGTCTTAATATTCGTTGCGTTAAATCAGTCAGCAATTTTTCAGTTGCAACAAGTAACTTCTCACGTTGATTTTTGTCAACAGATTGTGCAAATTTAACAGATTTTAATAAAAAACGAATCTGTGTAATCTGTAAAATCTGTTGACCAATAAAATATGGACTTGTTTTATATTGTCTGATTTTTTGTTACTGATCAAATCTCGTTTTTTTTCGTGCCAATATTCAACTCGCGGGCAAGCGTGGTATTTTCCCAAGCGTACGGTTCTTCACCTTTCCGTCTTCGCGAAACGATTCGCGGAGGAGGTAGGTGGGCGACGAATTCCGGTTAGGTATTTTTGCGACGTGCATGTGTATGGTATAACACATCAAAACCTGCCGTCAATAGCACAAAACAAAAAATTACATGCCTACACTTTTTAGACCAAAAAAATGGCACAACTCCTTGTATTAAAAATAGTTCCAGCAAAAAAATGGCACTTTTTTACTGGAACTTCGGTTTAAATTGATAGCGGACGCAAGCGTACAAAATGAATCACATTTCGGGGGCAAGCCCCTGTCGCTAACGCGACTTGTGTTATAACAAGGGCGTTGTCCTACGCTAGGATATATGACCCTTTCAGGATTCAGATAAATTAGAAAACAAAATAGACTGTTACAGCCAGTGATATTTTTTGTACCAACAAGCCGTTTGGTTGATGCGTTCGGAAAAGGAAGCGAGCGGCGAAAATCCGAGTTGTTGTTGCGCCTTTTCCGGTGAGCAACGCCAATGATGCAATGATTCCCACGCCTTCGCCCAATCATAAGGCGAATTGATTCCCGACATTCGTTTCAATATTTCATAAAAAGTTGAAATGGAGAAGAGAGCAATCGGCAGGCAACGAAACATTCGGACTCGTTGTCTGCCCAAAACGCGTCCTATTTCCCGACCCACTTCGAATAAACCAATGCCGTCGTTGTTAGTCGCAAAATAGATTCCTGTACCAACCGGCGTATTCGGGACAATTCGTTCGCCGGATTTCGCAACAGTAATAAGTAATTCGCTCAGGTCGGCTGCGTGAATCCAAGAATAAATTTTGTCTCGAAATCCCGGAACAGGGCAAAAGCCGAAATTGTCAATGGTTTTGAAGAGTTCCAGATTCATTCGGTCTGCTTCGCCGAACACAATGCCCGGTCGGATAATAGAACACGGCAACCGGTCAGATACCGCAGTAACCGCTTTTTCACCTTCCAACTTGCTTTTGCCGTAAGCGGAAATCGGTTGGGGAAGATCGGTTTCCTGTTTCGGTTTTTCCCGATTTGAAGGTCCGACGGCAGCAAGCGACGAAACGTGTACAAATACCGGCAGCACAGAACATCGTGCGGCGGCGTTGACAAGGTTTTTTGTACCAAGATGATTGGTCTCATCAAATTCCCGACTGTTCCGTGCACGAACACGCCCCGCCAAATGAAACACAACATCGCAACCCTTGACCGCTTGAGTCAAACTGTCAGAATCCGCAAGTTCTCCGTAACACAATTCAACGTCAAACATTTTGAGTTGATTGATGACGGAATCGGTTCGAACCAGACATCGAACCTCACATCCTTCCTTTTGCAGATGCTGTATCAAATGAAAACCGATGAATCCGCTGCTGCCGGTAATAAGAACTCGTTGCATCGTTGTCAGAAATCAAGGACATCTTTTTCCCTGTTTTTTGCCAATTCGTTGGTTTCGTCTTCGTATTTTTTTGTTAATTTTTGAATTTCCTCTTTTGTTTCGTCGCGGACATCTTCTGAGAAGATTTTGTTTTTTTCCGATTGTTCCGCCATTTTGTTACCGTCACGGCGAACATTTCGGATTGCCACTTTTGCATCTTCACAAAGTTCATGAATCCGTGTCACCATTTTCTGACGGACTTCTTTGGAAAGCGGCGGAATATTGACACGAATAACACGACCATCATTGTTCGGCGTGTACCCGAGATCGGAAGCAATAATCGCCTTTTCAATGTCTTTGAGTGTTGGCGCATCATACGGGCGAATCACTATCTGGTTTGGTTCGGGACACGCCACTGTTGCAATCGTTTTGAGCGGACACGGCGAACCGTAAGCGTCAACCTTAATCGAATCAACAAGTCCGGGATTGGCTCGTCCGGTTCGGATTCCGGTCAGATTTTGTTTCAGTTTCGCAACCGCTTTTTCCATCCGGTCTTCAATATCAAGAAGAATTTCGTCAGCTTCCATTTTGACCTTTCCAAAATTCACCACGAAACCACGAAGGATTCACGAAGATTTTTTAAAAAATATTTAAAAATGTTTCGTGTTTTCGTGGTGAAATGTCCGTGAAGGATTACAAATAATCAAACATTTAATGATCTTAGTAAGTTTGTTGAAATTGTCAGAATTCACCAAAAATTTCAATGAGCCATAATATAGCATCTCCAATCGATTGTTCAAGAGCCGAGGCATTGCGTTTTTTCACAAAAAATCAGGAAGCGGTCTTGAGAAATGAATCGGATTCGATATACTGCTTGCTTGTGAATTGCTGATGAGTTGGTCAATGGGTCTATTAGTCTATTAGTTAATTGGTTAATTGGTTAATTGGTTAATAGATGGAACAAACACAGAACATTGATGAGACTTTTTCACCTTTTCGTTTTTTTCTTTTTAACATCAAGGAACTTCTTGGACGACATTTTATTCAATTGATTCAATCAATTGAACAAAATATCATACAAGAAGTTCTCATTAGCCGGAATTTGCAATGAATTCGGAAATCATCGCCTCACTTCGTTGGAAGAAATTTCCTGTTCTGGATCATGGGTTTGTGTGTCTTGTCGATGTGATGGGCAGCGACTCTGCTATTGTTCAAGCCGCACGAGTCAGTTATGGTGACGGAACTAAAAAGGTTTCCGATGACCGGACGCTTCTTCGATATTTGATGCGGCATCAACACACCACGCCGTTTGAAATGGCGGAAATCAAATTTTTGGTTCGTGTACCGATGGACTGTTGGCGGCAATGGATTCGGCATCGCACTGCTTCGGTCAACGAGTACAGCACACGGTATTCGATTGCTCTTGACGCGGTGTACGGAACATCGCCGGAAGCGTGGCGAACGCAATCAGAAACCAATCGTCAGGGAAGCGGAACCTGTTTCGACCCGGAATTCGGTCAAATACTGACCGATAACGAACAACAATTTCACCGGCAGGCACGGGAATTGTATGAGCAGCGTATCCGGCAAGGTGTTGCGCGGGAACAAGCCCGTAAGGACTTACCTCTTTCGACTTACACGGAAGCGTATTGGAAAATAGACCTGCATAATTTGTTCCGGTTTCTTGCTCTTCGCATGGAACCGAGTGCTCAGTACGAAATTGTACAATATGCTTCGACAATCGGCGAACAGATTGTCCGACCGCTTTTTCCGAACTGTTGGGAGGCGTTTCTTGATTATCAATTCGGGTCGGTTCAGCTAAGCCGGTTGGATCAGGGTGTTGTCAAGCGGCTTGCGGAACGCGGCTGGCTGCCGGCAACACGCCAACAATTTCTCGAACTCCAAGATACCGCATGGAAAGAACTTGAGCGAAGCCGGGAACGGGATGAATGTTATGAAAAACTACAAAAACTCGGACTCGTTAAAACGTAACTGTCTCTTTTCATTTGCGCGCAAAGACGCAAAGAA
>JAISQH010000141.1 GCA_031274385.1 Planctomycetaceae bacterium
CCCGTGCTGCACTTCGTTTGCACGGGGTTATCCAAAGTCAACTCCTACGGAGTTGTTTTAATTCATCGTACAAACCGAACACATTATTAAAAGTTTTGCGAACAACGGGATGTTAATAAGACCTTTACAAAAATAATTCACAAAAACATGATCTTTATGACTGCCGACAATATAAATTGATAACAGGATACGATAAAGATACTCATTTGATTCTTTGCGTCTTTGCGCGCAAATGAAAATAGACAGTTACGTTCATTTTTATTTTTTTCTTCGTTATTGTTCAAAAATTTCTTTTTGTACGCATTGTGACTGTAGACTGATGTAACTGTCTATTTTGTTTCTCAAGTTTGCGCACAAAGGCACGAAGAACACAAAGAGGATATTTTAGTTTTGTAGTTTTGTCAACAGATTTTACAGATTTAACAGATTCGTTTTTTATAAAAATCTGTTCAATCTGCTTAATCTGTTGACAATAATAATGGAATAAGTCAATTTATTTTTCGTTGCGAATAAAGACATAAAAGACGCAAAGAAATTCAAGGTTAGGCAACTTCTAAAAACTCTTTTTAACCACGAAAAACACAAAAAAACACGAAAAAACACAAAAGAATTTTTGTTATCATTTTTTTAATATAAACGATTGACAGCAATTATATTTTTCGTGAAATTTCGTGTGTTTCGTGGTTAATCTCGATTTTTAGAAGTTCCCTGAAGTAACAACAAACGGCGTAGCAGTTACGAAATTTTGAAGTTCCAAAGTATCAGATTGTTGGAAAGAAAATTTTGATTTCGCGTAACGCTGAGGCGGGGCTGTCTGAAGCATGAACCAGATTGCGTTGGTTGCTTAGGGAGAAGTCGCCGCGAATTGTTCCCGGCGGTGCCTCCGCTCCGTTGGTAGGTCCGATAAGACGACGAACAACCTCCACCGCGTCCAAACCTTCAAGAACCACCGCAATAACCGGTCCACTCGTAATATATTCCTCCAAACCGGCGTAAAACGCCTTTCCAACATGTTCGGCATAATGACAACGCGCTAACTCCGGCGTAAAACGGAACCAGCGCATCTCAATCAATTTAAGCCCCTTTTGTTCAAACCGGCTCAGAATCGCGCCAACCAATTGACGTTCCACCGCATCAGGTTTCAGTAAAATTAAAGTACGCTGTATTGTCATTTTATTTCGCGATTTATCGGGGTTTTTGAATCATTAATTGTTCCGTTGCCGGATCATAAAGGTATTCGTGTCCCTCCGGTAATTCAGGCAACGGAATGTTATTGGCTCGAATGATGTCTTTCATAAACGCTTCGTGCGTTTCAGGACCTTTGCCGTCGTTCATGGCTTTGTACAACTGGAGTGCCTGAGGAACCTGAATCCGGTATGCCGTCATCTCTTTGGCACGAAACAAGGTCGCAATAGGAACCGTAATAATATCCGACGCCTGTTCACCGCCGGTTTGACCGTAATGCCCCTTTTTACCGGCTCCAACATCGGCTTTGACCAATTCCGTTTCCGGCATTTCCGGTTTTTCTGATTTTTCTAATTCATTGGGTTGTTTGTCTTCTTCGTCTTTTGGGGGGGCCGCTTCAACTGTCGGCGGATTTTCATTGTCAAGAAACGCTCCGGGGGCTAACGCATTCATTGTTGCGGTTCCGCCTACGGTGGTTCCGCCAGTGGTGGTTCCGCCAGTGGTGGTTCCGCCTGAGGCGGTTCCGGCGGTTTCATCTGCACCGGTTGCACCTGCGGCGGCGGCTCCAGTGGCGGCACCACGCGGTTTGGCAAGATCACAACCAATAAAGAAAACCAATAACAGAATGATCAAATAATATAACCGGTTCATCATTACCTCCACTTAATCAAAGTCAGTTAAGTCAAAACAATCAATGACTCAGGAATTATACTTATTTTTTATTCCCAATACAAGATGCGTTCTACTGACGACAACTTCTAAAAACTCTTTTTTAACCACGAAAAACACAAAAAAACACGAAAGAATTTTTGTTATCACTTTTTTATGATAAACGATTTGCAACATTTGTACATTTCGTGACATTTCGTGTGTTTCGTGGTTAGTCTCGGTTTTTAGAAGTTGCCTGACGCTACATTCAAATTCGGTTTTTATTCTTATTCGTTTATTATTTTGAGGTTATCGATCCAGAGGGTTGCGCCGTTTCCGGTGGGTTGGGCGTGCAGTTCGATGCGTTGGACGGTCAGCGAGCCGAAAATGCCGTGATCAACCCGTTTCCAGAATTCATTGCCGGAAAGCGGTATCTGAACAGAAACCCAATCCGATTTGGCTCGCTCTAAAATGGAAACGAACTTCTCGGCATTTTCAGGAACAAATTCAACAAATCCGCCATCAGCAACAAGACGCAAACTCAATTTCGACAAAACCAGCACTTTGTCAATTCCTTCCGGTTTTTCCGGTTTGAAAGGGGCGTTGGCTTGGTCTGGAACATACAACCCGAAATGAATCTCTCTGAATTTTCCGGCGTCAAGATTCGCCGATCCCTGAGAAGGAAAAACAAACCGAAATTCAGTACCGCTTTCCGAATAAATTTGCAATGACCGGTTGTGTTCCTGAACCTCTTTCGGTTTTTCGTCAGTCTTCAACGCTTCGGCAATATCGTCCAATGCCCCTTTGGTTTTGCCGACAACAGGGTTTTTGTCCAACGAAATCCGAATCGGTTTAGCGTCGGCGGTTTGAACTGCGAACCGAACAAGCGAATCTTCGTCATTAATATTCCAATCCGCTGCCGAAAACTCATGAATTTCGGAGACTTCAATTTCTTCGTCGGCGATTTCTTCGTTGCCGTATTCGGAGAAGTCGTGATGATGGGTTGGTACGGCAGAACGCAGCAGACTTCCCGCTAAAAAACCGGCGAAAAACGAGACGCCAGCACCAAGCAGCACCAGAACTATCGTCAAAATACAAGAACTTTTCTTCTGATACGGTCCCGTTGACCAACCGGAAACAATCGGCGATTGTTCGTTTTTCTCACCGTTTGGAACCGGAACATGCCCCCATTGAGCGATTTCCTGCTGCGGAATTTCCTGTTGAGAAGCAAGTTCTTGCGAGGCAACATGCGGTTGATCCATCTGTTGCGGAAGAACTTCTGTTGGTTCTGCCTGCGACTGATGCGGAACAATCAACGGATTACCGCATTGATTGCAACGGACTTCGCGTCCCGCATGTCGATCCGGTAACTGGTACTTTTTTCCACACAAACATGTGAACGTAATCATTTTCAATCAAAATGTCAAAGTTATCAGATAATTGGACGGAATGGGGTATCAAGACAATAAGGACAATATTGTATTGTGTTCAAAGAAAAAACTCAACATCGTTTTGCAGTAACTGTCTATTTTGTTTTTCAATTTTTCGCACGAAGGCACGAAGAACACAAAGAGGTAACTGTCTATTTTCAATTCAGTCTTTTAAATTGAAACGATAAAGTAATATTGATATTAGTCGCGCCAGCGACGTTATGATGCATAACCGGTGATGGAGCGTAGCGCAATCACCGGATCGCGTCATCCCCCAACGACAAAGTCGCGCAGCGACGATATTATCGGCATTATTGTACAAAAATCTCTTTCGTCTTTTTCTCCCAATTCCACTTTTGATAATGTCGTCGCTGCGCGACTTTGGTTGTTGGTTACGATTGTCCGGCGGTTGCGCTACGCTACACCGCCGGTTATGCATCATGTCGTCGCTGCGCGACTGGGGAAAAACAAAAATGAATCTGAAACGGATATCTCAAAACAAAAAAAGTAAGTTTATTGACGCATGATTACTAAAATAGACAGTTACACAAAGAGGATATTTTAGTTTTGTCAACAGATTTTACAGATTGAACAGATTCGTTTTTTATAAAAATCGGTTCAATCAGCGTCATCTGTTGACAATAATGGAACAAGTCTATTTATTTTTCGTTGCGAATAAAAACATAAAAGACGCAAAGAATATCGATCCGTTTAGAAACAAAACCTTCGTGTTCTTTGCGCCTTTGTGCGAAACATTAAAAAACAAAAGAGACAGTTACGAAAAATTCTGTTCAAGGGAACTTCTAAAAACCGAGACTAACCACGAAACACACGAAAGTTCACGAAAAATACAATTGCAGTCAATCATTTATAATAAAAAAGTTGCAACAAAAATTCTTTCGTGTTTTTTTGTGGTTAAAAAAGAGTTTTTAGAAGTTGCCTCAAAATGAAAAAATCTCCCAATAAAATTGATAACAAGATTGTGGCGAAGATGTCCGTTTGATTCTTTGATTCTTTGCGTCTTTGCGAGCAAAATAAAATAGACAGTTACAATTCAACCTCTATCACCAAACAGAGTTTTCGGATAAACTTTAATTACTTTTAATTTATGAATTTTATGAAGAAAATTTTTTTCATCGGAATTTTTGTACTTGTTGTTTCGGTTTTCAGCGGATGCGGACGTACTCCAATCAAAACCGATTATGTTGAAGGAGTTGTTACTTATAATGGTTCACCGGTTCCTGATGCCACGATCTGTTTTTCGCCAATCGAAAAAGGACAAGGTGCTCCCGCTTACGGAATAACCGATCAACAGGGAAAATATAAAATCCAAACGTTTCTCGGTACTCCCAATCGAGGAACAACTCCGGGTGAATATATCGTTTTGGTTACAAAAGTAGAAACGTACGGCACCGGAAAAAAAGCAAAACTCGAAGACGGAACAGAATATGAAATTACCGATTCAAGAGGGTTGCTTCCACCCGTTTATTCCAGTACAAGATTTTCACCGCTACGGGCAAACGTGATTGCCGGTGAACAAAACAAATTTGACTTTGAGTTACACGACGCGGAAAAATGACATCACGCCATCATTGACGCGGCGGACAAATAATGCTGATTTTTATCCTTTATATTGTACAACATCAACCAGTGAGGTAAAACCATGTTTCAACGACTTTTTATTACTTTGACCGTTTTCTGTACTTTTACTGTTTTCATCAATGCGAATTTTGCTCAAACTTCGTCCGGTTTCTTTCAAACTCCGGTTCTCAAAGAGATGTTTGACGAAACTCATTTTACCGAATGGGTTGACGGAACCGAGCAATTACTCAACACTAAAACCGGCACGGCTTGGGTTTTGACTTCGCAAACAACGTTACCGGGATATAATGGTCTTGAATTCGGAAAATCAAAGGTTCCCGGTACCCGATATCTGCGTGTGGCACTCAAATCGCCGGTTCCGGTCGGGACTCTTTTGGTTCAGGGAACCGGTATACCCGGCGTTTTGAAAAGCAATATCAGTAACGCCGGTGATGTGTCCGATGACAAACAGTGGATCACCGGCGTTCGTATTCAAAACCGAATGATAAACGAAACGGAAAATGATCTCGAACGAAAACATTTTACCGTGTGGCTTTTTCCGCCGGGAACAAAAACAACCGCCATTCGGTTTCAACACACTTCTCAAGCAGCGGATAAATCGTACGCCGGTTGGCTTGGCGGAATTCTTGTTCTTTCCGAACGGCTTGTCAATCTCGCACCTTATGCTCAGGCGTTTGCCACCGGTCAAAGTCAATATGCCAACCGTGTCAATGATGAAACAAATAATGAGATGCGGATCGTTTGGAATAACGGAGACGAAGGAAGTGAGTTTGTTGTTTCACCGGAACATCCTGAATATGTTTCGCTTATTTGGGATAAACCGGTCAAACTTCAGGGAATTTGTACACTTTGGACTGGTTTTCTGAACGCCGATGCCGAAGTTTATGTCGGTCATGAATCTCAGCATCCGAATGAATCAACTCAAGCAAGTGATTGGAAAACAGTTGTTTCAAAAACGAAACTCCATGACGGTTATATTCCGCATCTTGCGCCAAACTGGTTTGATTTTGGTAACACCGTCACCACCCGTGCCGTTCGACTACGTATCACCGCTCCTCTTGATGAAACTCGTGTACACGGACATTTGAAAGGAAAAATCAAAGAGGGAAAACGTGTTTGGCTTGGCGAATTGATGTGCTTTGCACCACTCGAAGAAAAAGCGGAACCAACTGCCATTCTTCCGAAACCGCATGAAGAAAACCAACCGCCCATTCCAATTCGTTTCAAAATGCCCGAAGACGGTATCGTAACACTTGTTATCGAAAAAGAAGACGGAACCCGAATCAATAATCTTGTTTCAGAAACACCGTTTCCCAAAGGTGAAAATGTTGTTTATTGGGACGGCAGCGATGATTGGTTACGGGACAACGAAGCGGCATCGCACGGAGTGTACCATATTCCAAAACGGCTTGTTGAATCAGGAACGTATCAGGTTCGCGGTCTTTACCGTCAACCGCTTTCGTTACGTTACGAATTTTCAATTTACAACGAAGGAACTCCGCCTTGGTCAACAGCGGACAACACGGGCGGCTGGCTGACCAATCATACGCCGCCGGGTTGTACGCTCTGGGTTCCCGCCGAACAATCGCCCACCGGTTCGCCGCTCGTCTATCTCGGCAGTTATGTCGCCGAAGGCGGTCACGGGTTGGCATGGTTTGATGTTCAACCGGATAAAGAACACGGTATCGCCGTTACAAAAAAAGGCGGATTCGGTTGGGTTGGCGGTTTCTGGACAGGCGCACAATTTCTCGCACGGGATACCGGAGAAAAACGTAACGCATCGCATTTGTCGTATGTCGCCTCAGTCTGGAGTGTTGTGTACAATTATAAACAGGATGCCAACAAAGACCTTGAAGTTCGGATTTCCGCACTGAAAACGCAGGGAACACCGTCGTCCGTTAAATATACGTTTAAACCGATTGCGGATAAACCAATGGCAGGGAATGACTGGAAACCGTATTTTACCGGATTCTCCGTTCACAACGGCGTTGCGGTTCTTTCGATGGGATTATTGAATCAACTTATTTTTATCGATACGGAAAATGGGAACGTTCTCGAAACAGTGAAATGGATCAATCCCGGCGCTTCCGCGTTTGATTCCGACGGCAATTTTTATTTATTGAGCGGTCAATCTCTGTATCGTTGGAATAAAAATATTCGTCCCAAAAATAACGAAACTCCAAAGGCGTTTCTTTCGGGACTGGATGAGCCGAAAGCCTTGACATTCGATACCGCCGGACATTTTTATATTGCCGAACAAGGCAATTCGCATTTTGTACGAATATTTGATAAAAACGGTCAACAACTCCGAACAATCGGAAAAAAAGGAATTCCTCAATCCGGTTTTTACGACGAACTTCGAATGAATCATCCAAGCGGCTTGACCATTGACAACGGCAACCGGCTTTGGGTAACAGAAAATGATTTTCAACCGAAACGGGTGAGCGTTTGGTCGTTGGACGGTCAATTGATTCGAGCCTTTTACGGACCGGCAGAGTACGGCGGCGGCGGACAACTCGACTCAGCCGACCCAACCCGATTTTTTTATTACGGAATGGAATTCAAACTCGATTGGAAAAACGGAACCTACAAATTAGTCCGTGTCTATTCACGAAAAACAGAGAATCCCGCTCTTGCTCCCGATGGGCATCATTCTGAAAAACTCCCGGAAACAGCGTTGTATCCGCAATGGACGAAAACTTCGGAAGGATCGCGTTATTTTACAAATTGTTACAATTGCAATCCAACCGTTGGAACGCCCTTGTCTGCTATTTGGTACGATAATCCGAAAACAGGAGTTGCACAAATTGTTGCTGCGTGCGGAAGCGTTCATCAATGGTCTGTTTTCAAACAACCGGAATTTCGTAGCAAAATTCCGAAAGGAATTGATCTTGATAAAGCCCGACATCAGAATCTTTGCCGTTTCATTTGGTCGGATTTGAACGAAGACGGACTCATTCAACCGGATGAAACACAATTTGAAATCGGAGAATCCGGCGGTATTACGGCAGGTGTTTCCGAAGGACGTCTCCATTTTATCGCGTCGCGTGTTTCCAATGAAAAACAAAACGGTAACAATATTGAAATGCAGTCGGTTTTGTATCGGGCAACATCAATGAAAGGTCATGTTCCCTTGTTTGATTTTGCTTCGAAACAAATACTCGTTTCCAATGTTGAGCCGCCGCGCTCATCGGGAGGCGATCAGGTTTTATACAATCAGGAAAATGATCGTTGTATCCTGACGCTTGGAGTTAAACCGTTCGCACGGGAATCCGTTACAGGAACAAAAAACGGTAACGTTATTTGGACTTATCCGAATCCTTGGCCCGGTTTGCATCCGTCTCACGAAGCCCCGACTCCGCATCAACCCGGTCAATTGATTGGCGTAACACGGCTTCTTGGTGATTTCGTCAAAGTCAATTATCCCAATTCGATTTTTGCGGTGAATGCCAATATGGGTAACATTTATTTGTTGACGGACGACGGACTTTTTGTTGCGACATTGTTCCACGATTCCCGAACGGCTCCGACTTGGTCAATGCCGATATCGCAACGAAATATGGATGTTGGAGGTTTAACGTTACATGACGAAAACTTTTGGCCCTCGATAACGCAAACAAAGGATGGTAAAATCTTTTTGGTTGACGGCGGTCGTTCCGCTTTGGTTCGGGTTGATGGTTTGGACACGATTCGGCAACTTCCGACAATAACCTTCTCATTGACCAAAGACGATTTGGAAAAGGCAAATGTTTGGTTGATTGATGCGGAGCGGTCTCGTCAACAAAATCGAGGACAGGCGTTATTACGGATTCTGATACGAAAAGAAACGGTCACTGTTGACGGTTCGCTTTCTGATTGGGAAGGTGCCGATTGGGGAATCATTGATCGAAGCGGTGTTGCTGCGAATTTTAACAGTAACAGTAAACCTTACGATATTACTGCTGCGGCTTGTATTTCGAAAGATCGGCTTGTTGTTGCCTATCGAACCAACGTAAAAGATATTCTCAAAAACAGTGGAGAAATGCTCCAAGCCCCTTTCAAAACCGGCGGTTGCCTTGATCTCATGATTGGTGCCGATTCCAAAGCCGATCCCAATCGGCGCAATCCGGTTCAAGGCGATTCCCGTCTTTTAGTAACTCTTATTAAAGGAAAACCTTATGCGGTTCTTTATCGTGCGGTTGTTCCGGGAACAAATGAGCCGGTGCCGTTTTCATCACCTTGGCGTACAATTACTTTGGATCGTGTTGATGATATAAGCGATCAAATTGAATTTGCAATGGGCGGCAACGGCATTTTCGAATTAGCCGTTCCTTTGAAGTTACTCAATTTGGAGGCGGTTTCCGGTTCGAAAATCAAGGCGGATATTGGCGTATTGCGTGGCAATGGCTTTTCAACTCTTGCACGAGTTTATTGGTCAAATAAAGCAACCGCCATTACTGCTGATGTTCCCAGTGAAGCACAATTAACGCCGTTTCTTTGGGGAAATTGGCTCTTCGAGTAAATGTACGGTTTTTGGGTTGCGGAGAATGTAAGCGTAACAGTCTATTTTAAAACGTTGTTATTTATAACAACGTTTGAGGAATTAATTTTTTTGAAATGAAATAACATGACGAAAATAACATGGCGAGAAATTTATCAAAAAACCTAAAATTAAAATAGACAGTTACCTTTACCATGGAAGTCGCTTGGTTTGAAACCGGAACGGGCAAAAGTGATTCGCGGTGATGTTGGTTTTATTCTTTCGGATGATGCCGGATTGCAAAACACGGCACGTGTGTATTGGAGCAATCAAAATACCAATCTTGTAAATGATATTCCCGGCGAAGCAATTCTGGAACCGAATCGTTGGGCAATACTCAAATTTGAATAATTGTAATATTTCAGCCGTTTGTGCGATTTCAAAAAAATCTGATTGTTTCGGATTTTGTGGGGAAGATTTTAGTAGCCGGTAGCCAGTAATTAGTAGTCGGTTTTTGAATCGCTTGCGTCCCCCACTCTCCACTCCCCACTGAAAATAATCAGGTTTTTAAAATCTTTTTGGTTAAAAACCGTGATATTTTACGGCTGTCCCTTGAAATATCACAGGAAAGCCAGAAAATGGAAGGGGTGAATCGGAATTTTTTGGAATTTTTTGGAATTTTTTTCGGTTTCTTGTAACCGAGATGGTTTCAATTTTCGGTTTTCGGTGTAATATTGAGAGTCCCTAACCCAACCCCGACAATGGATATCAACCCAACAATCATGCGGCATTTGAATGATTTAACACGGCAATATGATTGCAGACTGCTTTTTGCCGCCGAATCGGGAAGCCGGGCTTGGGGGTTGCTCTCGCCGGATAGCGATTTCGATGTCCGGTTCATCTACGCCCACGCCACTCATTGGTACCTCTCCATCGAAGATCGGCACGAAACCATTGAAACAGTCT
>JAISQH010000148.1 GCA_031274385.1 Planctomycetaceae bacterium
TCGACGAGATTCCGGCAATTCTCCGCGAACCGGTTTTCGAAAAGGCGTTTAACACGGCGGAGTATATAAAGTTTCCGCCGGCAATTCAAGAAGCGTACCAGAAGGATTTGACAGCCTACCGAGACAACAACAACGTCCTTGAAACTGCTCGTCAGGAAGGTTTGGAGGAAGGCGAAGCCAAAGGCAAAATCGAAACTGCCCGAAACCTCAAACGTCTCGGCGTGGATCAGGAAACAATCTCGAAAGCAACAGGTTTATCTGTTTCCGAAATCGAACGGCTTATTTAGTGAATAGTTGATAGTGAATAGTGAATAGTTTCGCAAGCGATATTCACTATCAACTAAGCCGCGTTGGCGTACTTGCCGACTTGAACTTCATCAAATGAATAGGATGAAATATTTTTCAAAATGAAATGGATTTTGTCACCGCTCCTTCGTACTTCATTTCGTGGTAAAATATTCTTTTGAAGGGTTTTTCATTTGATTCTATCTGTATTGCTCCGAACAGGGATTGAGTCTATAATCTCTTGTTCTGTTGTTTCATTTCGATTCCTTTTTGATTTTAAAGAACCCAAAGAATCTTATGTCTTTTGAGTTATTCGATCTTTCCCAATTGCATTTGAAACCGCTTCACGAACGGCAACACGATATTTCAAAGGATGTTATGATTGCTCCTGAAACGGTTGTCTCGTTTGAACATCCGTCTTTGGATGTGCTTGCGGAACAGATTCGCAACGCCCGTGATCGGAAAAGTACCGTTCTTTGGATGCTCGGCGCTCATGTCATTCGAACCGGCAACGCCCCGAATATGATTAAACTCATGGAAGAAGGTTACGTAACGCATTTCGCCTTGAACGGAGCAGGAGCCATTCACGATTTCGAACTCGCTCTGATCGGTGCCACCACAGAAAGTGTTGCTAAATATATCAGTGAAGGGCAATTCGGTCTCTGGAAAGAATCCGGCAAAATTAATGACGCTGTCAAAGAAGGAATGAATGACGGACTGGGGTTCGGCGAAGCGGTTGGGCGGATGATTGATCGGGAAAATTTTCCGTACAAGGAAAACAGCCTGCTTTGGAACGGTTATAAAAATCATGTTCCGGTCACTGTTCACGTCGGAATCGGCTGCGACATCATTCACGAACATCAAAATGTCGATGGCGCAGCAATCGGAGCAACCTCTTATACCGACTTTTTGATTTACGCCCACTCCATTTCAAATCTGGAAGGCGGCGTCTTTTGCAATATCGGCAACGCTGTCATGGGACCCGAAATTTTCCTGAAAGCACTTTCGATGGCTCGGAATGTCGCTCATCAGGACGGCAAAAAAATTACTGATTTTACCGCTGCGGTGTTTGATCTGCTTCCGTTGGAAGGACAGGATTTGTCCGAAGCAACCCCCAAAAACGATCCGCGATTTTATTTTCGCCCTTGGAAAATGATCCTTGCTCAAACGGTTGCCGATGGCGGTCTGGCGTTTTATGTTGCCGGAGAACATAAATACACCGTGCCGTCATTAACCCGAAAAATCCGAACCCGCTAACAATTTCACGTTCTTGAATTTCATTGCGTCTTTGTGTGCCATCCTTAAAAACCCCAATAGTTTGTTACGATCATGTCTGAGTTAATGTTGAGTGTTTCCGGTTTGCGTGGAGTGGTCGGCGAGACCTTAACTCTGGAGGTTGCCGCGCGTTATGTTCTTGCGTTTTCCGAATCAATGCCGTCGGGAACATTTATTGTGACTCGTGACAGCCGCCGCTCCGGCGTGATGTTAGCCGATCTGATTCATGCCGTTCTGAACGCTTCAGGACGCTCCACCATTGATGCCGAAATCGCCGCCACTCCAACAACCGGCGTTTTGATTCGCCAGTTTGGTGCGGTCGGAGGTATTCAGGTTTCCGCTTCGCATAACCCGATTGAATTCAACGGAATCAAACTTTTTTCCGGTGAAGGCAGAGTGATTCCCAAAAAACAGGGGCTTGGAGTTTTGGAGTCTTACAAAACCGGAAAATTCGTTTGGGCTCGACACGATCAAATCGGCAACCGAACGCTTTGCAAAAACACCATCTCGGAACACCGAAAAGCGGTGATGAAAACGGTTGATATTGAAGCGGTTGCCCATCGGAATTTTAAGGTTTTACTGGACGCCAATCACGGAGCCGGAGCCATTCTTGGCGATTGGCTGCTTGAAGGGTTGGGCTGTGATGTGACGATTCTTGGCGAACAACCGGATGGTCAATTTTTGCATCCGCCGGAACCGACATCGGAAAATCTGGCGGATGTTTGCCGTCTGGTGAAAGAATCCCATCTGGATATTGCGTTTTGCCAAGACCCGGATGCTGACCGGGTTGCGGTGATTGACGCGGAAGGGCGGTATATCGGCGAAGAATACACGATGACTCTTTGTCTGGAACATCTTCTTCGATGTGCCGACAACTCCAATTATCCGCATCGCAGAAAAAAAGGAGCCGTTGTCATTAATTGTGCAACAAGCCGGATGAACGAGGATATTGCTCAAAAATACGGAGTTCCGATTTTCCGCAGTGCGGTTGGCGAGGCGAATGTTGTTGATTTGATGCTTGAAAAGGAGGCGATGTTCGGCGGTGAAGGCAACGGCGGACCGATTGATCCTGAGGTTGGTTTGGTTCGGGATAGTTTTGTCGGCATGGCACAAATTCTCGACGCCATGGCGGCAACAGGAAAAACGGTTGCGCAACTTGTTGACGAATTACCTCGTTATGCTTTGGTCAAACGAAAAACAACGGTTGAACTTTCCCAAGTTCCGGCAATGCTCGACAAGACGGCTGCCGTGTTCAAACAATTACCTTGTGACCGTTTGGACGGATTGCGAATTGATCACGGTGACGCGTGGGTTCTTTTGCGCGGCAGTAACACAGAACCGATTATCCGAATTTTCGCCGAAGCACCAACCCAAAATCACGCCAACCGCCTTTGCGACGAAATCGAACAAATTTTAGCAAATTAATTGCAACTGTCCATTTTGTTTTGTTACAAGAAGAGAGAAGTGAAAATGAGGCAAGGTAGGCGACCGCTCTCCGCAGCGGTCGCGTCGGCGTACTCGCCAACTTGAACAACGTAACGCCACGTTTTCCGGTGTTCGAGTCGGCGAGTACGCCGACGCAGCCTTTGCGGAGAAAGGCTGCCTACCTACCTTTGCGTCTTTGCACGCAAACTTGAAAAACAAAATAGACTGACCTAAAACGAAAACGTTTTCAAACCTTAACCTTTTTTATTATTTTCATTATTTTAATTAATGGAGTAAATATGTCCCTTCATGATCTTGCCGGTAAACCGGCTCCGAAGTCAATTCTTGTCAACTTGAACGATCTCGAAAAAAACTATTACGAGAGGCAACCCGACCTCTCGGATTCAACGCAACTTGTGGCGTTTGGAACCAGCGGACATCGCGGTACATCACTCAATGGTTCGTTCACGGAATCGCATCTTTTGGCGATTGCTCAGGCGATTTGCGATTATCGTTCGAAACAGGGTTACACCGGACCGTTGCATCTTGGAAAGGACACGCATTTTCTGTCTGATCCGGCACAAAAAACGGTTCTTGAAGTTTTTGCGGCGAATCAGGTTGATGTTCTGTTTCAAGCGGACAACGGATTTACGCCGACGCCGGTTATTTCGTGGGCGATTTTGCAATACAACAGCGGTTCTCACAACGAGTCGTTGGCGGACGGAGTGATTATTACGCCGTCTCACAATCCTCCGGCTGACGGCGGGATCAAGTACAACGGACCCAACGGCGGACCAGCCGATACGGATGTGACCGGCTGGATTCAAGACCGAGCCAACCATTATTTAAGAACGAAATTAAACGGTGTCAAACGAGTTTTGTATGAAAAATCGGTTTCCATGCCGCATATTAAGGCGGTTGATTTTTCGAGGGATTACATCAATGATCTTGACAAGATTATTGACATGAAGGCGATTTCGGATGGTAAGATTCGGATTGGGGTTGATCCTCTTGGCGGAGCGGGCGTTGGCTATTGGGAACCGATTGCCGGACGATACAATCTTGATATAACGGTTGTCAACAAATGGGTTGATCCGACATTTTCTTTTATGACGGTGGATCATGACGGCAAGATTCGCATGGATTGTTCGAGTCCGTATGCGATGCGTGGTCTTGTTGCGTTGAAAGACCGGTTTGACATTGCGTTTGCCAATGATCCTGACACGGATCGTCATGGTATTGTTGTTCCTTCGGTTGGTCTGATGAACCCGAATCATTATCTTTCGGTTGCGATTCAGTATCTTTTTACGCACCGTCCTGATTGGTCGAAGGACATTGGTGTTGGCAAGACGTTGGTTTCCAGCGGCATGATTGACCGTGTTTCGGGCGATCTTGGTTTGAAATTGGTTGAGGTTCCTGTCGGGTTTAAATGGTTTGTTGATGGTTTGTATAACGGCAAGATTGGTTTTGGCGGCGAGGAAAGTGCCGGAGCCAGTTTTCTGCGGAAAAACGGTCAGGTGTGGTCAACAGATAAGGACGGAATCATTTTGAATCTTTTGTCGGCGGAGATTCTTGCCAAATCGCAACATGATCCCGGTCAAATTTATCAGGAGATGGAAGGGCGTTTTGGCAAATCGTTTTATACACGAATTGATCAGGAAACGACTCCTGAACAGAAATTCGCGTTCAAAAAGTTGACGCCAGAAAAGGTCATTGCTGAAAGGTTGGCGGGTGGTACCATTGTTGCGAAACTGACGCATGCTCCCGGCAACGGAGCTTCAATTGGCGGTTTGAAGGTTGTTTCGACTGATGGTTGGTTTGCCGCCCGCCCTTCCGGCACCGAAAATATCTACAAAATTTACGCCGAATCTTTTCAAAACGAAAAACATCTCGAAAACATCCTGACCGAAGCAAAAAAAATAATCAACGAAACCCTCCAATAAAAACAGTTGTCCAAAACGTCGAAATGTAGTCGAAATGTAACGGTCTATTTTGTTTTTTAATGTTTCGCACCAAGACGCAAAGAACACGAAGGTTTTGATTCTAAACGGATTAATACGAATCAATATTCTTTGCGTCTTTTATGTCTTTATTCGCAACGAAAAATAAATAGACTTGTTCCATTATTGTCAACAGATGACGCAGATTGAACAGAGATTTTTATAAAAAACGAATCTGTAAAATCTGTAAAATCTGTTGACAAAACTAAAATTTCCTCTTTGTGTTCTTCGTACCTTCGTGCGCAAACTTGAAAAAACAAAATAGACAATTACCTTTTGTCCCCCTGTTCCCTGTTATGGTTTTTTCCTCTATAATCCTCGTTTTGTGACTTTTAGATTTGCGAACGCGTCGATATCGGCGGCGTCTGCGACGCTTCGTTTCAACCATTTTTATTTGCTCTCATGGATTCTGGAAAGCCGCAATCTATTTGGAATAAAGGTTTTATCGCACTCCTTATTACACAATTCACTGTCGCGTTCAATGACAACGCTTTTCGTTGGCTCCTCGTTCCTATCGGTAAAGAATATGCCAACGGCGATTTGATCCGGTTTCTTGGCGGAGCGTTTCTGATTGTTCCGTTTCTCATTTGGACTTCTATTGCCGGATACGTTACCGACCGGTTCAGCCGCCGGAACGTTAT
>JAISQH010000233.1 GCA_031274385.1 Planctomycetaceae bacterium
ATAATCGCAATCACAACCAATAATTCGACAAGAGTAAAACCGATTGTTTTTTGTTTCGTTTTCATAAAAATTTCCTTTATTGAAATTATTAAAAATGGTTGTTGGAAATGAAAAATTAAAAATTCAAGATTAAATCACGTCACGTTTTTTAGGGTCTGGTACGGTTTTCACCGCCATCTTTGGTTCCCAATGCTCCCCAAACACCGAACGGTGATTCCCCTGTCCATGGACATTTGGTTCCCGACAAGGTTCCATAGTCAATCGTCTCGCTGATAAAAGAAACGCTTGCATCGGCAAAAGCCATATTCACTCCGCCCGGATGATAACTGGTCGGCGGCGTTATCATTGGATCCGCCTGATCATTTCGGGCAACACAAGACGGAGCATTGGGCGGCAAAATTTCATTACAATATGTCCATGCTGTCCAGGAAGCGTTCCAACGGGTTCCGCCTTCCTTTCGATAAGCCGAAATTGTTCCTGAAACAGCATCGTCGTTGTATTCTCCGTTTTTCTTCAAAGCCAAACAGTCTTCCAATTTTAACGAAGCGTCTTGCAAAATATTCCAATTCCCACTGGTTGCCGTATAAGGATAAACAGCAATTCCGCCGCCAATAATTTTTGTACTGTTTGCCTCCGTACAAACAGCCCGCTCTCCCCAAAGAATCGTGTTGCTTGTTCCATCGGTAATCGTTTCGAGTCCGTACCAATAATAATGTCCAAAAGGACCGCGCGGTTCTCCGTTTTTGTTGCGGTATTTTTGACTGTTATCGCCGCAAGACATAACATAATTTGTCCGGGCATAATTATCGGGTTGTTTCCGTTTTCCGAAACCGTCTGAATCACAGAGAAATGAACTGATTGCCTGCCGTAATGTTTGTCCAGCGTCGGCTTTTTCGGTATCGGCGTCGGTAGGACTGTAATTCGTGTTCCCGGCATCTGTTCCCATAAATTTTTTGATAGCGGCAAATGTAGATTCCTGTTCCATAAACGACAATAAACCGCAATGGGCAGACCAAGCTTCACCGCCGCCGTTGCCGACACCATTGGAACCGGCTGGAAGCGAATGATTGACATCATGGTAATTGTGTGTGGCAATAGCAAACTGGCGAATTTTATTGATACAACTACTACGCCGAGCGGCTTCCCGTGCCGCCTGAACGGCAGGAAGTAACAAGGCTATCAAAACGCCGATAATCGCAATGACCACAAGTAACTCCACCAACGTAAAACCGCAAAAACGCCGTATCGATTTAATACCGTACATAATAAACCTCCATTAAATAAATGTTAAAACAGTAATATGATTGGAAAATATGTGATTGAAAAAAATAAGAATTGATGATTCGGTTGGAATTTTGTTGACACGTTCCAAACACGATTATGGTTTTGAGACCGATTCTTTTCCTTCGATTGATCCGAGTGCTCCCCAGACGCCGAATGGCGAATTGCCGACTTTAACCGCTTTAACGGTTGACCAAGTTTGACCGGCGGAAAGGCTGTTGATCGAATCACTGACAAAACCGATACTTCCGTCAGCGTAAGCAACTCCGACCCCGCCAGCATGATAACTGGTTGGTGGAAAAATACCGGGGTCACCAAAATCGGATGTTTCTCCTGCAACAGCGGGAGTGGCACGTTCGGAAACACAACTTGGTGAGTTCGGCGGCAGAATCATATTGCAAAACGTCCAACCGGGCAGCCCGACAATAAAAGCCCGACCCGACCAATCGGCAGTCATATTAACGGAATCTTTGTATTCAGTACTGTTTTTTCGGCTGTCAAGACAGAGTTGCGGATTAAATGTTCCGTTTATCATGACATCCCAAGCGTTTCCGCCGATGATTGCCGAATCGTAAATAACACCACCCTTAATGAGTTTGGCGTTATCGGCAGGAAAAATACAACGCTCGGCGTACATAATCGTGTTGGATGTTCCGTCGAGAATTTCTTCAATGCCATGATAATGACGTTGCCCATAAACACCGCGAGTAAAATAGTTACTGTAAAGAATACCGTTATCGCCGCAACTCATTGTGTAATTGGTCATACCGCGTTGCTCCGGCGTTTTCTCACGCCAACGCGGATCCGATGGACAGAGAAACGTACTGATATTCGTCCGAACAGCAGATTTAATCGCTTCCGTTGCAGTGGAAAAAGCCGCCGCTTCATTATAACGTCCATCGGAAGCACCATAATTTGCCATTGCTTCAAGCAAGGTATCTGCTAAAGCAGATTGTTCGATAAACGGAAGGCTTTTGGCTAACGGGCTCCAATCCTGACGTGGTGCAGGAGAGGCACCAGCCGGAAAAGATTTCCAGGTACTGTGATAGTTGTGAGTTGCCAAAACAACTTGTTTCAAGTTGTTTAAGCAAGTAGAACGCCTTGCGGCTTCGCGTGCTGCCTGCACGGCGGGCAAAAGAAGTGCGATTAATACACCGATAATCGCAATGACAACCAGAAGTTCGACCAGCGTAAAAGCATCTCTAACTCTGCGTAGCCCCCCCCCCCCTGCCTAAATTAACAAAAAATCGAACTTGCATAATTTTCTCCTTTTCGAAACGTAAATTTTTTAACTTGAAAAATCGTACTTGAAAATCAACCAACGCACCAAACAATAATGCGTCACTCCGGTTGTTAATCAATATTTCAAAATATTACACAAAGCAAAATCAAATGTCAACAACAATTATATCGAAATGTCAAAATTTTTTGATTATTTCATTTTTTGTGGGGAACGATTTTAGGGAACTTCTAAAAACTCATTATTTTATCTAAAAATTGTTCATAAATCCTTTATCTTTCATAACAGAATTTGTAAGATGTAAGATTTTTAGAAGTTCCCTTTAATAGACTTGTTCCATTATTGTTGTTATTGTCGCAGATTTTACAGATTCGTTTTTTATGAAAATCTGTTAAATCTGCGTCATCTGCTGACAAAACAAAAAAAACATTACACTCTTTTTCAAACTTTGGAACAGGTCTAATGACTAAATCATTCCCCACAAATCACATCACAATTCCCTAATCACAAACCCCCAATCAAACGTAATTCTCGACAATACCAAGTAGATTGACCTGATTTTGGAGAAGACGTTGGGCAATGCCCCGAATATTGACCGGAACCGGATTCTTCATGTTGAGAACCAAAAGAACTCCGTCCGATCCCATCTCACGCCAAAGAATCATTCGCTCCGAAAAAGGACATTCCGTTAAACTGCCGTTGTCAAGCAAAATAAAATCGTAATCCGCCCGAAATGATCCGACAATTTCCGAAAACGATTGAGTTGTTGTTTGGTTATTGTTGCTGATTTCGATGGCTGTTTCACTCCATGGCAAGAGTTCAAGACGTTCCGGGATTAGTGTAATGATTTCGTAAAAATCCGGGTTGGTTTTCAAATGGAGCAACTGCGGCAATTCAGGATTCTGCCGGTGAGCATCCACCAAAAGAAGCCGATAACCACGCTCCGCCAACTCCCGCGCCGCACAAAGTGCAAGCGTCGTACAGCCGTCACCGGAATAGAAACCGTTGAAACTCAAAACTGTTCGACCCTGCTCCTTTTGAATTTCAAGATGATCCGCCAGAAAACAAATCTGATCAGATGCCGCCCGCTCCAATGATTTAAGATGTTCGGGCCAATGAGATTGCCAAATCAAACGCCATGTTTCGTTGGGGTGTTCCGGTGTTGCCAATTTCGGTGTTGACGATTCCGATGTTATCGAATCCGGCAACGACTCCCGAAGCGGAAATGGCAACGTGTCCGGCTTGCTCAACGGCTCAACCGTCCTTTCGGATTCAAACAACCGGCAATTTGATTCCGGCGTTGCCGAAACAGAAACAACCGGCGTTGCCTCATTTGGCTGAGGCAACCGAGAATCTTGACTCTTCGCCGGATAACGCAACGGTAATTGATACGGTAATTGATAAAGGCGATGTCGAGGTTGTCGAGGTCGGGAAACTTCCAACCGAATCATTTGAACAATCGGTGTTGTCGCAATTGATTCCGAATCCTCCGATTTGTCCTCCGATTTGTCCGCCGGATTGGATCGGGAATGAAAAATCTCCGGTTTTTTCGTTGTTTTTGAAATCTCTTGGCTACGCTCCGAAAACGCCGCAGGTTTGATCGTTTCAGGTGAAACGCTTGGAAAAACGGTTGATTCCGGGAATAGTTCGAACAATTTAAAAGTTGGTTTTTCCTGAGTTGCCCGGTAAAGCGGAGTTGGTTGTCCAATTGGTTCTTCTTGTTCCGTTTGTTTCGTTTCGGAAAAATTCTTATCCGTTTCCGTTTGCGAAGAACAAGAACCTTTTTCTTGTATGGTTTTCCGGTTGTTTTCCGAAACCGGCAAGATCGGTGACGGAGTTATTTTCTCTTTTGTTGCCGCCGAAACTGCCGAAACCGCCGACGTTGCCGAAACAGGTTTTGGCTTTGGCTTGGGTTTGGGCAAAGAATCGGGAACCGAAGAAGCAGGAAATGATGGGGCGTTAATAAAATGTCCCGACAGTTCTTCCGACAGTTTTTCTGACAGTTCTTCCGAAAAGGCTAATTGCGATTATTGCGATTCATTTTCTTCAATCGGTGATATTTCGGGTGTTTCAGGTGTTTTAGATAGTTCCGGTATCTCAGGTAGTTCCGGTATCTCCGGCAATGGATCAAAACGCAACGATTCTTCAAAGGATGCGATTGGGAATGAGGATTCGTCGTTGTCGGAAAAGAGCCGATAAACTCTTCCTCCCGAAGAAATATAAGCCGCACCGCGAAGAATGGAGGGTAATAAAAACGATTCTTCCGATGTCGGGACTTGACGGGAATCAATCGAATCCGGTTGTATTTTATCTTTCTGCCTGATCGGTTCCGATGGGAGGGACATTGTTAGAACCTGTAAAATAAAAGGAGTCAGCAACTGCCTGCCGAATTGCAAAATTCAAAATAAATATTATATAATGATACACAAAGTCATAAAGATTTTTAAGGAAAGCCAATCTTTTTAATATAAACGTCGATAAGGTGTGGGAGTATTTCCTTGTTGATAGTAAGAAGGAGGAGTTGTTGGCGGTTGGTAATAGGTCTGTTGCGGCGGGGTGTTTACCGACGAAACAGAATACGGAGGCGGATACGCCGGATAACTTTGCGGCGGGTAAACTGTTGGAATCGGCGCAATAACTTGCATCGGAATCGGTTGCGACATGGGCATTGAACCTTGCGGAATGACTCTTTGCGGCTGCGGAATCAATTGCGGAATTGCTTGATGAATTGGTTGCTGAATTGGTTGTTGAATTGGTTGTTGAATTGGTTGCGGCATCGGCAGCGTCCCCATTCCCTGAATCGGAGCAACCGGTTGAATCGGAATCGGCATTCCGCCCGGTATTGGCACCGGTTGCGGCGCGGTACCTTGCATCGGAACCGGCATTGTTATGTTGTTCACGTTGGGAGTTTCTTGGTAAGTCGCTTGATAAGTTTTTTGATATGTCTGATAATTCGCCTGATAATTCGGCGGAACCGCTTGTCCATATTGATTTTGTTCCCATTGCACGTTATAAGCTGGCGGCGGATAAGATGACGGATTGGTCGGAACAGAAACCGGAGCATTAGAAGAAATAGGGGAAATAGGATTATCTGTCCTACCATAAGTCGGAAGATAATCAGGGGAAACCGGAACGCCTTGCTGCGAATAAACGGTTACGACTCCGTTATGTGAATTAGGATGGTGATTAGGAGGATTGTGTGGATTAGGGTTAATAGGATTAATAAGTCCCTGTTGACCGGAACTCATTGAGGTTGCAGAATGATTGACCGCAACACTTGCCGATATTTCCGGTTGATTGGGAACAGGAGAATTGGGAATGGGCGGATTGGAAATAGGCGTCATCGGAACCAACGGAACCGTTGCGTTGACCGACGTATTGTTCGATATATTGTTCGGTGTATTGACCAAAGAATTAGTATTAACTAAGGAAACTGGTTGCGGCGATGCGGCGGAAACTCCGTTTGTTGCCGAATCAACGGTTGCGGCTTCCAAACGTTCGGGAGAATTCATCGTCCAAGGTGAATAACTGTCCGTCGCAGAACGATCCCAAGGCGAATTGCTATTGTTCTGAGTTACTTTTTCGGCAATTTTAGGCGCGGAGACCGCAGCGGTTGCGGACGGTTTTTCAGCAGTCGGAGTTGTCGGCTGGGACGTTACCGGCTTTTCAGCAGCCGGAATAACAACTGTCGATGGAGGCGTTGCCGGTTTTTCGGCAGACGCAACTGTCGGTGTTGCGGTTTTTTCAGCAGCCGGAACCGTCGCCGACACGGAATTTTCGGCAGATGTTGGAGACGGTTTTGGAGACAATGCCGGAACGTCGTCTTTTTGAACTACCGCTCGGTTCGACAATTCTTTTCGTTTCTTCTTGTCAAGCTTATGAAACAGGATGCCGCCGCCAACGATGAGAAAAATAAGGAAAACAACAATGATATTACGGTAAATTTTTTGTTTCCCAATGAATAAAGCACTGAATTTGACACCAATCGGACGGAGCAACCTATTGGAGGAATTGAAAGTTTTTGATCTATTGGATCTATTGAATAGATTAAACATATTAAACAAAAGATGTTGTATCTGTCCCGGAAAAGAACCAATGGCACTCAAACCGGAAGAAATCCGGTTCGTGAAATTTCCTGATTGATGTTGTGAGCGCAGGACTTCGGAAATTGTTCGACCATCGCCGTGTTCCGATATTTGACCAAGATCAGGCATCTGAGCAATAATTTTTCCCTCCAACGGATCAGAAAAAGAATCAATCTGATCGTTTGTTGTTTCCCATTCGCGGGAGAAAAAATAATCAGCCTGACGGGGTTCTCGCCGTGACGGTTCTCGCTCGAAATGATATGGACTGTTCATATTCGTTTTTCATCCAAAAAGTAATCCGAAAATGTCTGGTTCTCCGTTCACAGAACAACGTTATCGGTTCGTAACGATTGGAATCTCGGAACTTGAAAAAAAGGACAATTTATTTTTTGCTTATTTTTACGATGCTTAATTTTTACGACGACTTATTTTTACTATGAAAACGGCATTTCGGACTTTTATACAATATATTTTTTACACTTTAAATTCGTTTTCACGTGTTGCGTTTAGTCGGTTAGGCTTGAGGCATTAGGCTTGCTTTTCAAACGCCTGCTGCCTCAAGCCTCATTGCCTGCGTGAAGTCTAAAACCGAAAACTCAAGTACAAAAAGAATATAATCGGTTAGTCAATTATCCGATGAGTCTTTTTTAAAAATACTTTGAGGCAGTTTAACCAGACAATCACCTTCTTATTTATCGACTAAAAAATGAAAGAATCGCAACGATTTTCCCGATTTTTCCAAAAAAAAGGATTTAAATGATTTTACTGATCCTGCGTCCTTCTTTCTTTTTTCCTCAATTTTATGGTGAGAATTTGTGATTGCAAGAATTTTTGAGCCGTGATACAATAGGAACCAATCGGAAACTTTTCCGATTATTTCGTGATTCCGAAATCGTTCGTTCATCCGATTCGGCGTGTCATTGGCAGGCAACTAATTCAAGTATTTTTCAAAATTTTTCCAATTTTCAAAATTTTTCAAAAAACCATGAAATTCAATGTTTCAATTTTTGCAGGCGGAGTACTCAAAGGGAACAAACAAATTACAACACCGTGTGTCATTGGTCGCAGTAAAGAAGCCGATCTGACGATTACTCACCCGGTGATGAGTCGGAAACACTGTGAGTTGTTTGAAGAAGCGGGAAACCTTTATCTCCGCGACAACAGTTCCTTAAACGGAACAATTTACAAAGGAACCTATATCGAAAATCCAACCCCTCTCCAATTGGGTGACGAATTTACGGTTGGAGAACTGACGTTCAAAATCAGTCCGTTGACGGCTCCGTTGTCGGAAGAACAACGTGCTCTTGCAGATCGTCCTACTGTCGCGATTTCTCTCGATTCAATTGACTCAATTAATAATAATGAAGCCGAACCGGAAGCCAAAGAAACATCTGATATGGTAACAATTCTGGAAGAAAATCCAAAAAAGACCGCCCCAACTCCCGCCAATGAATCTACCAATGAAAGCGTCAACGACAGTACCAATGGCAGTGCTAATGACAGTACCAATGAGAGTGCCGCTCCGAAAAAGAACCCCAAAAAGATTTCCCCGAAGGACGTTCGAATCGTGACTTGATTTTGATTATGTGCAAAGAAAAAAAGGAAAACAGAAAAACAGAAACGTTTTTATTGATTCCTTTTGCGTTTTTACGGCGTTTTTGTATTGGTTTTCTACTCATTTTGTCTATCTTAAAATCTGTCCGATAAAATTGTAAATGAAGAGGAGAAAAAAATATTTTTTATGATTTACGAATCAAGCGGACAACAATTTCTGACGAAAAAAGGAAAACTAGCCTCCCATACCTTTTATTTTGAAAAAAATCGGAGATAATACGGAGGATTCGATTCGGATGGTGTTCGAATCGATTTATTGAACAAAGTATTTCAACCTAAAAGCCCTGTTTGAATGAGGAGAGTTGCTGTGAAAACGACATTGAATTTTTCCCGACGAAATGTTAAAAGTGGAAAACGCTTTGGGCGGTCATCCATTGATTTGTTCCCGAAACAATTCGCTTCTTCGACCATTGTTGCTGCCGACGAAGAAGACGAGGAAGACGAAGAATGGGACGAAGAGGATGATGAAGACGAAGATTGGGATGAGGACGAAGATGAAGAATGGGATGAGGAAGACGATGAAGAGTGGGACGAGGAGTTCGACGAAGATGACGACGAAGAATGGGATGAAGATGAAGACGACGAATTTGACGAAGATGACGACGAAGAGTGGGAGGAAGTCGAAGATGACGACGTCGAAGATGACGAGGACTTCGAAGAAGAAGAGGAATGATGAGAACCGTGAAAAAAGTTAAGTAAGTCAATGAAGACTGAAAACACGGATTCAAAGAAGTTCCTTAATCTTCCTGACTTACCGAACAATTTACCAACTCACCCATTTCAATGAGTACCGGTTATCAATATCTTGAACCGCAGGCATTGGCACGTGTTAAGAACCTCCAAATGGTGGCGCGTGGTGTTGTGGAAGGTTCGATTACCGGTCTCCACGCAAGTCCGAATAAAGGGTTCAGTATTGAATTTGCTGAACACCGGGAATATGTTTCCGGCGATGACCCGCGACATCTCGATTTCAAAATGCTGGCGAAAACAGAACGTCTCTACGTCAAGCAATATGAAGAAGAAACGAATATGCGTGTCCAGATTATTTTGGATACGAGTGCTTCGATGGGTTATCGTTATTCGACCGGTATTTCGAAGTTTGATTATGGCTGTTATTTGACGGCAATTCTGGCGTACATGATGACGCGGCAACAAGATTCCGTCGGCTTGACAACATTCGACACAGAAATACGTCTTGACATGCCGGCACGAAGTTCTCCGCGTCATTTTCACGAAATGATGGAACGGCTTGAAGCAATGAAACCGGCACAAGAAACCGGAATCGCTGAAACGTTGCATCTTTTGGCAAACCGGTTTAAAAAACGCTGTTTAATTGTTCTGATTAGTGATTTATACGATGATCAGGATGAAATCATGCGGGCGTTGCATCATTTTACGCATTGCCGGCACGAGGTGATTGTCTTCAACATTTTTGACAAAGCGGAACTCGAATTTCCGTTTGAAGAAACCATTGCGTTCCATGATATGGAAACAAAAGAACGAATTCTTATCGAACCGGATTCGATTCGGAACGCTTATCTTGAAGAGGTTCGCAAATTTACGGCGGGTTATCATCGCGCGTGCCGGGAATCCGGTATCGATTATGTCTTAACAGATACAACCGTGCCTTACGATTATATGTTGACCCGTTATGTCGCCAAACGGTTTATGGCTCAATCGTAAAAGATCAGTAAGCAATCATGTATCAATAAACTTACTTTTTTTGTGAGATACTCGTAGTCGCGTAACAACGGCATGATGCATCACATCGTCGCTAACACGACTAAAATATAAAAGAGTCTTCGGTGTTTCTTTCCCATTGAAAATCTGTTCCCTCTATGCCATAATGTTTCACGTTGTAAGTGAACCAACCGCTCCTGTTGTCTGAACAAGATTTTTCGGATTGGTAAGATAATAGGATAGTCTGTGGTTCGGGGCAACTGCAAGGGATTGCCCCCATACGTATTAACTTAAGCGTTTATTTTATCCAGTAGGCAAGGTAGGCTGCCTCTCTCCGAGAGGCAGCGTCGGCAATAGCCGACTTTGGTTTACCGGAAAACATGGCGTAATGTGGTTCAAGTCGGCGAGTACGCCGACGCAACCTCTCGGAGAGAGGTTGCCTACCATTCGGCAAATGCTTGAAAAACAACGACGTTCGCCTTAAGTTAATACGTATGGGGATTGCCCCTACAATAAAACGGACCATTGACCCGTAGGGGCAACCCTTGCGGTCGCCCTGAATTGGTGATGGTTCGGGGCAACGCCCCAATAATAACAATAACAAATGTATCTGCTCTTAATATGATTGCCCTGTTGGGGCGAAGTCATTGAAATCAATTTTCGTATAGAAGTCGGAAACAACGAGTCGTAAGTGGTGTGCGGTTTCCCGAATTTGATTGTCTCGTCTTGTCTGATTATTTTTCCGGCGTTATAATGAGGCACTGTTACGTTTGTTTCTCCGTTATTTTACCCGGAAATGATTATGTTAAAGGTTGAGTTGCCGGATGGTTCGGTTCGGGAGTATTCTGGTTTGGTTACGCCTTTTGGAGTTGCGTCTGAGATTGGGGCGGGTTTGGCGAAGGCGACGGTGGCGGCGGTTGTTGATGGTCAAATTGTTGGGGCGGATTTCAAATTGCCCGAAAACGGAAGCGTCAATTTGAGAATCCTCACCAAAAAAGATTCCGAGTCACTCGATATTTTGCGG
>JAISQH010000382.1 GCA_031274385.1 Planctomycetaceae bacterium
CGCCAACGCATCCAGATTCGGCGTCCGCGCTGCCTGCATCGGCGTTTGACCACCAAGAGTATCAACCGGCAAATCAGCACAACCATCAGGAATAATAATCGCGTACTTCATAAATAAAACAGAAAATAAAGAATCTCGCCCGGCTTTAATGAATTTTATTCAATAGACTTGTTTTATTATTGTTGTTATTGTCAACAGATTTTACAGATTTTACAGATTAGTTTTTATGAAAATCTGTTAAATCAGCGTAATCTGCTGACAAAACTAAAACCCCATTACACTCTTTTTCAAGTTTTGGAACAAGTCTAATCAATTTTTTTCAATGGACTTTATTCGTCTTCATCTTCGGAAAATCGTTTGCGGATATTGACAAATTGATCCTCTCGGGCTAAAAAACATTCGACAACATCAGGGTCAAAATGTCTGCCGCATCCTTCAAGAATCACCGATCTTGCCGAATCGTGGGTGAACGCCTGTTTGTAAACCCGCTTGGAAATCAACGCATCATAAACATCGGCTAACGCAATAATCCGCCCGCAAAGCGGAATATTTTCTCCGCTCAAGCCGTTGGGATAACCGGTTCCGTCGTATTTTTCGTGATGAGTTGCGGCAATATCGCGTGCCATCTTGAGAAACGAAACGCCGGGAAATTTACTGAGTGCCGCGTCAAGCGTTTGAGCGGCAATCGTCGTATGCGTTTTCATAATTTCAAATTCATGCGGATCAAGCCGCCCCGGTTTCAGAAGAACCGAATCGGGAATTCCTACTTTTCCAATATCGTGAAGCGGACTGGTCTGGAACATCAAACGTATAAATTCAGGATCAATTACTTCCTGATATTTTTCCAGAGTTGCCATTTGTTGCGATAAAGCACGGCAATAATACTGAACCCGTTCCAGATGGGCTCCCGTATCGACATCGCGTGATTCGGCAAGTTTCGCCAACGCGAAAATTGCCACATCGCGGGTTTCCAGTGAAAGAATCCGTTCACCAGCCCGAAGCCGCGCTAACACCTCGTCCGGTTTGTACGGTTTGGCAATAAAATCGTCCGCTCCGGCAGAAAGTCCCTGAACCATTTCGTCCAAAGCACCGTGAGAGGTCAGCAACAAAAAATAAACATAGCCGGTAAATTCTTCCGCACGAACAGCACGGCAAAATTCCAGACCATTCATCACCGGCATTTCCCAATCGGAAATCACCATACGGCAGGAATTTCCTTCAAGCATTTTCAGCCCTTCCTGACCATTCATCGCGGTCAGAACTTCATAACCGGCGTTCGTCAAAAGCCCTTTCAGTGCCGTCAAGGCGAGTTTACTATCGTCAACAATCAATACTTGCATGGTTTTTGTGAGTTTTCCGAATGCTGTTCCGCGCAATATCGATATCGTACCGCGTTCGGAGATAAAAAATGTCCGAAATATTCAATAAAAATATCGAAGCCTACAAACTCGTGTCCAATTTCATTCCTTCGAGATTATACATTTTTCAAACACGAAAGCAACGCTCCAATCAAGATTTATCAAATTTTATCCGCCAATCTAACACACCAACGAGGTATTATACCGCATTTTTCATTTTTCGATACTGTATGAACGATAAACATCTGAAAAATTTTTTTCTACTACTCCGTCACGGAACCGGCAGGAAAAAAAACGGACTTGCCGTCGAGAGAAAAATGATGCGAAAAAATAAGTTCTAATAACCATCACAGCGGCATGAGTCCCTTGACTCTTTTTCGTTTTGAGGTATCTTTATGGGATAAAAGTTTGACAATACAAATAAGTTTTGACCTATATTAATATAAAAATATAATATAAATACTTTGGCAATATTTACTTTTTCTTAAACCATGATTTCTAAACTTGACACACCGGAGACAGCGTTTCGGTCGGACAAGGTCGAATATTTAAGCCATTTTTCTCAGGGGCAATGCGGAACAATTGTCGATATGATTGTCGAACCGGAGTTGCAAGGTCGGCTGATGGGAATGGGGCTCTTCATCGGAACCCGTTTTCAAGTCCTGCAAGGCGGCAAACTTCCTAAAACCCCATCTTCTGACCGCCCCATTCTTCTTGCCATCGGTGAAACCCGAATCGCTTTGGGACGCTCTATCGCTTCAAAAATTCTTGTTGAAAAATAAAAAAGACAGTTACATCGGATTTTGGCTTTGACTCTTTTGATCGGAATTGCTACTATTCGCAAAACCATTTTCGGAGGAATCCATGATTGCATCACGATTACGATTATTTTTGTTTTCCGTTTTTGTTTTTGCCCAATTTCACGGTGTTGACGCGCAGATTCCGAACGATAATGGCAGGATATGGCAAACGTACCCGATTCGTCCTGAAGGTTTCTATCCGCCTCATGTCAACCTCAGTCAATTGCCCGGTACACAAAAAATTTCATTACCGCAAACTCCGACTGTCATTGATTTTATCAAGCGTGAAACAGGCGAAGCGGCGTGGATTGGCGAAAACTTCGGATTGATTGGCAGTGACGGACAAAAAATATACGTTTATCACAACCCGGCAATACAACAACGTGTCGGCGAAATTGTCGGACGATTTCTTCAACCGGAATCGCAAAATATTCAATTTGATGTTCAACTCATCAATATTACCGTATCGCAAGAACATTTTGAAAAGACCGGCATTTTCGGCTCGTTCAACCGTTTTCAGCCGATTTTGACGCCGGACGGTAAACCGGTCAGTTGCCAAACGTTTTGGATTGCCAAAGAGGACATACCGGATTTTGAGGAAGCGTTCGCAACGGCACATTTGCTAACCAATCGTTCTCAGCCTCCGATTTTGAAAACCCATAACGGTCAATTCGGTATTTTTATGGATACCATGCCGTCGGAATATGTTACGGGATTTGTTCAGGGACAACCGATTAAAACAACGTACCTTGAAGGATTAACGTTAACAGCGTTTTCGTTACTTTCCGGGAACGGCAAAACTGTTACGACTGACCTTTCCATCGAATTTGCAAAGATCAATCGGTTGGACAAGCGATTTACTGTTACCGGAGAAACAGTGAAAATTCCGTTGTTGGCAAAGGAACATTTCGAGGAGAAAAATCTTGTTTGGGCTTCGGACAGTATGCTTGTAATGGTTTTAGGTAGTGTTCGTATTGCCGAAACACAAACTGATTCCCTCATTGGTCGGTTTCCGTTGTTAAACAGAACGATTGGTTGGCTTCCGTTGTCAAACAGACCGACTGGTCGGACGACTCAATCGATCTATTCGATTATTACTGTCAGGATGCGTGATTTGACGAAAAATCCGCTCACGCCAATAGAAGCGGCTTATCGGTATTTGTAACAGGAAATGCTGACGACTCCGGCAACACCGCTCCCGGAGCCGCGAATTTTCCCGAAACAATTTTAATAGACTTGTTCCATTATTGTTGTTATTGTCAACAGATTTTACAGATGATACAGATTTGTTTTTCTGATTATTTCATTTTTTGCGGGGAACGTTTCTTTTTGACCCCAACGGAGTCAGAATAAAACAAGGAACAATTTATTATAATCCGCAATTGCCTGAACAGGATTTTTCGGATTGATAAAATTGATAGGATAGATCTGTTGGAAAGAGATGACGATTCGATGTTATTTCCGGCAAATGATCCTATTCATCTTACCAATCCGAAAAATTCTGTTCAGATAATTAGAAACAATTTACCCGTAGGGGCGACCCTTGCGGTCGCCCTGAATTTGCGGTCGTTCTGAATTTGCGGTCGTTCTGAATTGGTGATCGTTCGGGGCAACCGCAAGGGATTGCCCCTACAATAAAAACGAACCCATTAAACAAATTAATGGGACAATTCTCTTTGAATTATTACGAAGTTACGATTTTGATTTTTGAAGTCGAACGATGTTGTCATCATAAGAAAATTCGATTCGGTGTCCCGGCGGAACAACCAAAAAGTCATCGTTGTCCCAGAGACCGTTCAGCAGGCGGTGAAGTAACGTCAGATCACCTTGTAACTTTTCAAATTCCCAATGACGTTCTTTGGCAAGATCAATTGTTTGTTGTTCGAATGAGCCGTCCGGTTCCAGACCGGTTTCGATAAACGCCAATTTTGTGTAAAAACGCATTTGGGAAAGTTGTTCCCAGAGATATTGGGCGTTGTCTTCACCGTAACGTTCCACCATTTTTTGAAACGACATACCCATTCCTAGTTTTTCGGAAACCCCGTCTGGAACGCCTTGACCAAGACCAATTCCGCGTTCGATCCAACCGGTTGTTTTGAAATACGTTCCGCTATTGGCAAAGAAATAATCGTGATAGCGTTGCCGATTGCCGAGAAACAAAGTGATACAATCATGAGCGCGAGGAACAACAATCGGAATGTTCCTCGCCGTCAGACCGACAATCCCGCCGTTGCATAAAGCATAACCGAGTAAAATCGCATCGTATTCGGTCTCGTCCACACCGTTAAGTTCTTCAGACAACCGGCGTGACATTCCTTGCCGCCCAATGTCATGGAGTCCCTTCGGCAGAAATTGAATGTCGATTCTGTTTTTTGCAACCGCAGCAATCGAACAGATTTCGCGGAACAAAATTTCACACGCAAAAAGCTTAAAACGACGGTTCGTATTGCCCATCGAATCAGATTCGCCAT
>JAISQH010000430.1 GCA_031274385.1 Planctomycetaceae bacterium
ATGTCAATTTTCGAAAAATCGATATATGATACAATAATATGATAAAAATTGCCAATTTTTAATGCTTCAACTCCTTTGATTTACAGTGTGAAATGTCATTTTGCAAAAGTTCAGTTTTATTTAATAGACCGCTTTTAACTTGCTGACCATTCGAACAATTGAATATTTTGACAGCGTTTCATCAACGAATGATCGTCTCAAAGAACTTTTGAGGCAATCCGTTCCGCCTCAATTACCTTGTCTTGTTACGGCAAGACAACAGACTGCCGGGCGTGGACGTGGTAATAAGGTCTGGTGGAGCAGTGAAGGGGCGTTGTTGTTGTCGCTCGGTGTTGAACTTTCGGCTCTTTCACTGGAACGCACGCATCTTTCGTTGCTCTCACTTGCCGCCGGGTTGGCGGCTCTCGAAACAATCCGTCACCGATTGCCGGAAGAAAATCATACCGCGTTGCATTGGCCCAACGATGTTTATGTTGACGGCAAAAAGATCGGCGGCATCCTCCTCGAATCGCCCACACCGCAGCATCTGGTACTCGGTATCGGAATCAATGTCAACAATCGCCTGACCAATATTCCAACGGAATTTCTTGACGAATTTGAAAAAAAACCAATTACTTCCTTGATTGAAATTCTTGAAAAGCCGACAGATATTCCGTTTTTGATTGCCGACTTTTGTGAGCGGCTTTCCGGCAAAATCAACCAGATCACAACGAATCCGGCAGAACTGGTGCAGAACGTGGAACGATGCTGTCTTCAAGTCGGCAAGAATTTAACAATTCACCAAGATCATGGCGTTATTCAGGGTTATTGTCTCGGTATTGATCAAAATGGTTCGCTCCGCTTGAAAACACCAAACGGTACCGAAACAATACAAACCGGAATTGCTGTTTGGGGTTTGTGATTGGGGGTTTGGGATTGGGGAGTGTGGTTTGGGGAGTTTTTCCTGATGATTTCATTTTTTGTGGGGGAAGAAGGGTTTTAAGGAACTTAGCCGAGGCGGGAGTCGAACCCGCACGACCTTGCGGTCAGGGGATTTTAAATCCCCAGCGTATGCCATTTCGCCACTCGGCCCTCATTGCTGACTTTTAATTTGTTACGAAATATCGGTGTGTCAATAAAATACCGAAATGTACAAAAAATAATTGAAAACTGTTTCCAACTTCTCAAAAATATTATTTAAAAATATTATTTAAAAAATTATTTAAAAATTATTTCCCGCTTTTGTGGTAAAAATCCGAACAAATAATCATATTTCACGCGATTTTATCACAACAAAGCGTCTTGTCAATAGTTGTCTTGTACTGATCCTTTTAGTGCTTTTGACACGATATTTTGTCGTGTTTTTGATCTTTCTGTATATTTTTCAGTTCATATCTTTTATTATGTTTTTCAAATAGCACTATGTATGAAATGAAAAGAGAGGCAATGCGTATCTTGAATTAATCAAGATTCCGGTTAAAATAAGCGTCTCATCAACAGTTATCGAAATCCGAAGACCAAGCGTCCGGCAAAGTTGGCGGACTTATTCGGATGGCTCAAAATGTGGAATTGACGTTGCTCCGTTTCCCAACATTGTTCACTGCTCTTGACTGCCTGAAATACGGTACAGTAACAGGATGGGAAATTTAACCCTTAAAATCTCCAATCGAAAATAACATGACATTATTGGTAATTGGTTCAGTTGCATTTGACACCATTGAAACACCGGTTGCAAAGCGGGAAAATATTCTCGGCGGGTCGGCACCTTTTTTTGCTTATGCTGCGAGTTTTTTCGTACCGGTTCAAATGGTTGGAGTTGTCGGCGATGATTGGTCAGCCGAGTACACCGAAATGTTTCGCAAGCAAGGAGTTGACACATCGGGACTCGAAATCGTTCCCGGCGGCAAAACTTTTCGTTGGAGCGGTAAATACCACGAAAATATGAATGACCGTGACACGCTGGACACGCAACTCAATGTACTTGGTCATTTCCAGCCAAAATTGCCGGAAACTTTTCGGCGTGCTCAATTTGTGTTTTTGGCTAACGGCGCACCTTCGACCGGGCTTGTTGCTTTAGACCAAATTCAGGGAGCCGATCTTGTTGTTGCGGACACGATGGATCTCTGGATCAATATTGCCCGAAACGATCTTGATGTTTTACTCAAACGGATTGACGGACTTGTTTTGAATGACAGCGAAGCCAAGATGTTGACCGGTGAACTCAATACGATTACTGCTGCTAAAAAAATTCTGAATTTAGGACCGAAATTTGTTGTTGTCAAAAAAGGTGAACACGGAGCCATTTTTGTCAGTGAATACGAAACGTATCTTGTTCCGGCGTTTCCGACGGAGACGGTGGTTGATCCGACAGGTGCCGGTGATTCGTTTGCCGGCGGCATGATGGGTTACATCGCATCGAAGGGAAACCTCGAAAGCGAAACAATTAAAAACGCCTTGGTTTACGGAACATTGGTTGCCAGTTTCTGTGTTGAAGGTTTCAGTCTGGATCGATACAAAGAAATCACCCGCGATGAAATTGATCGGCGGCTTGTCCAATTCCGTAAAATGGCTTCATTCTGATTCTTTTCTCCTTTTAAGAATGATTTACGGCAACTTCTAAAAACTCTTTTTTAACCACGAAAAACACAAAAATACACGAAAGAATTTTTGTTGCAACTTTTTTACTATAAACGATATACAACAATTATATTTTTCGTGAACTTTCGTGTGTTTCGTGGTTCGTCTCGGTTTTTACTCGGTTTTTAGAAGTTGCCATCAGTTCTTTTCATTTTTTCCGTGAAGTTTTGTGTATTGAATTTTGTTGTTCTATTGAGATGGAAAGATTGACAAGATTTTCGGCGGGTATTAAAATGAGTCGATGATGAAAGCCAGAGCGATTATTCGATATTCAACGGTTTTGATTGCCGTTCTCCTTGCTGTTTCCGGGGTTGGTTTAACAACTGGTCTGATTGGTTTGTTGATATTTCAATTCAACGGATCAAAACAACATTCTTTTGCTGCTGTTATTCGGGTTCCTGTGGAAAAAACGGTTGTTGAATCGAAACCTTACGTTCCGATCAAAGGGGAATTAATCATCGGCAACGGAATACCATCTGCGATTTCCGGTACATGGTCAAATTTTCGGGGTGATCAATACGACGCGATTTATGCCGAACCGGTTAAGTTGAAGAAAGATTTTTCCGGCGAAAAACCGCCGCAACTTTGGGGACTTCCGCTTGGTGAAGGTTTTGCGGGGGCAGCGGTTCGGAATGGGCGGGTTTATCTGCTCGATTACGATATGGAACATTTTCGTGACGCGTTGCGTTGCCTTTCGCTGGACAACGGTCATGAAATCTGGCGGTTTTCCTATCCGGTGCGGGTCAAAAAAAATCACGGAATGTCGCGTACTGTTCCGGCGGTAACAGATCGATATTGTGTTTCATTGGGACCGAAATGCCATGTTCTTTGTGTTGATGCCAAAACCGGTGAGGAAAAATGGTTTCTCGATCTGCAACACGATTACGGAACAACCGAACCGGAATGGTATGCCGGGCAATGTCCATTGATTGTTTCCCAATCAGACGGTTCCGAAGTTGCGGTTTTGGCGCCGGCTGGTCCCGAAGTGCTGTTGATGACGGTTGACTGCGAAACCGGCAAGGAAGTTTGGAGAACGCCCAACCCATTCGGTTGGACAATGACCCATTCGTCCATTGCCCCGATGAATCTTGATGGTCGAAAAACGTTTGTTTATTTCGGCAAGGGCGGAGTTGTGGGAGTTGACGCGGCGGACGGCAAAATCCTTTGGTCAACAACCGATTGGCAAATTGAAATTGCAACCTGTCCTTCGCCGGTCATTTTACCGGACAACCGGATTTTCTGTTGCGGCGGATATTTAAGCGGTTCGGTCATGCTGCAAATTGGAACGGATTCGTCGCAGCCCGGCGGTTATCAATCGAACACGCTTTATCGGCTTAAAGACGCCTTGTTTGGTTCCGAGCAACAGACGCCGATTTTTTTCGATAATCATCTTTTTGGGATTCGGCAACGGGATAAGGAATTTGTTTGTTTGAGTTTGGATGGTCAGGTTGTCTGGCATAGCGGTGCCAAGGGACGGTTTGGCAGCGGACCTTATCTTTTAGCGGATGGAATGTTTTTGATTCTGGACGACAACGGCAAATTGACTGCTTGCGAAGCAAGCACCGCAGGTTACCGAATGCTTTTTGAATCGGAAGTTCTTGACGATCACGGTTGCTGGGCTCCGATGGCAATGGTTGCCGGTCGGTTGCTGCTTCGCGACCAAGTTTTTATGGTCTGCCTCGATTTACGAGAACAATAATTAATTGAAAATGGATAATTGACAATTGAAAATGGGGGGAGAATTTATTTTGTATACTTTCGGCAGTCACACGATTGAAGTTTTGGCAAATTATTTGGTCAATTGTTTTGGTCAATTGTTTTGGTCAATTGTTTTGGTATTGAACTATGAATTAAAACAACTCCGAAGGAGTTCAATTTGGATAACCCCGTGCAAGCGGAGCGCAGCACGGGGTAAGTGTACAAATAAAACTCGAACTCCGTAGGAGTTCAATAAAA
>JAISQH010000445.1 GCA_031274385.1 Planctomycetaceae bacterium
AAGGCGATGTGCCGCTCGAAAATATGCTCGCCTTCATCGAAGAAACGCAAAACCAACCCCAATACCGAATCTTGTTTCCGAACAAATAATCACATTAACCCAATGTTTCGGAGAAAGGCTGCCTACCTTATCTAATTGAAAAGTAACAGTCTATTTTGTTTTTGCAACAGATGTTCCGTTTTTTGATTCGTCATTTGGGTTTGGGAATTGGAGTTGAATGGCTCCAAGACTTGGGGGAACGCTCCCAAAGTTCAGGTTGATTTCAATTTTCTTTGCGTTTTTGTTCGCAAATTCAACTTTATTTTATTGTTGTGACCCCCGAATCCATGATTGTTGCGGTTTGCCCGGAACCGGCGGAGGCAGTTGAGATGACGGAAACGGCGGCGGATTGACTTTGATTGTTGGTAATTCCTCTTTTTTCGGCGGCGTTTTTCTTTGGTACGTTTCGGATTTTCGTATCGGCGATGTCGGAAGATAAGCAACAATCCGGCTCAAAACCGGCTGAGAAAGATGAAGACGCAAAATCGCTGAATCAATGTTTTCGTTGAGTGTTGTATTCCGGCGGTATTGTTCCGCTTCGGCAAGAGGCAAAATGCGGAGTGTTACTTCAATGGCAACCGGCAAACCGGCACGCTCCAGACTTTCCCATGAATCACTCCAAACCGAACCATTATAGTACCGAAACCGGCAATCAACCACTTCCGGCGCAAGCAAATGACTGCCCTCAAGACCCGGAGCGTTAATATCCGATGTTTCAAAATCAATTTCTCGCCGGGTAAGACCGTTGGCTTGTTGGAAATCATAAAAAACCGTTTTGAGTTCCGCTGCTCGCGGTTCGGTGGTTTGGATTTCGCCAAAAAGTGCTTGTCGGGTTGGCGAAGTTTCTTGCGTTGTTGTTACTGCAAACGGGTTGATTTCGATAACATCAATTCGTAGCACTTGCAAAGAACCGCTCAAACCGAATCGCCGAACATCATCGTCGCCAACCGAACTTTCAAGCGGATGAATCGGGTCTTGAATGGCGGATTTCAAATCGTCTTCCAGAAGTTGTGCCAGAGAACGGACAAGTTGCGAACGTTCCGCCAAGCGTGTTCCTTGTGTTTGGGTTTTGGAAAATAACGTAATAATATTCCAAAGCAACCCAATCAGCACAATAAACAACGCCAATGCCAAAAGAAGTTCTAAAAGCGTAAAACCTGTTCTCATAAATTAGTAGTCGGTAGTCAGTAGCCAGTCGTCAGTGACGCGAGCGATTTATTTTTCTTGTGGTTGTCGTTTTGCAATGATTTTTTGTCTCAATTTTTTTATAAAAATTTTCCGGTCAACGATCGCTTTTCGGCAGCGATTTCTTCCGGTGTTCCTTGTGTAACGATTTCACCTCCGAGTTCGGCGGCACCGGGTCCCAAATCAATGACGTGATCAGCCGCCCGAATCACTTGCAAGTTGTGTTCCACTACAATCAAAGAATGTCCTGTTTCAATTAAGGCGTTAAAACAATCAAGTAACTGGACGATATCAGCAAAATGTAAACCCGTCGTCGGTTCATCTAACAAAAATAAAGAACGTCCTTTTCCTGTTTGTGACAAATACGCTGCCAATTTGAGCCGTTGCGATTCACCGCCGGAAAGAGTGTTTGCCGGTTGTCCCAACCGAATATAATCAAGACCCACATCAAGCAACCGCTTCAATTTATGTTGCGTCTTTGCCTGACCGCGAAAAAACGAAAACGCTTCACGAGCCGTCATGTCAAGCACCTCAGCAATATTTCTGCCGCGATACAAAACTTCGAGAATTTCTGGACGATAACGTTTACCGTGACATTGCGGACAACGAACAAGCATATCCGGCAAAAACTGCATATCAATCACCGTGTAACCATCTCCCTTGCACTGTTCACAACGTCCTCCGTCAATATTGAAACTGAATCGGCTTGCCGTCAGATTCTTAGTTCGGGCATCGGCGGTGGCGGCAAAAACATTGCGGATGTCGTCGAAAATTTTTAAATAGGTTACCGGATTTGATCTTGGCGAACGCCCTATCGGATTTTGATCGACCAGCACAACATCGTCAATCCAATCGTTCAGAATCAAACGGTCGAACGGCAAATGATCCTGTACATTTTCCCTGCCGAAATGCCGGCACAGAGCCGGATACAACGTCTTTTGAACAAGCGAACTTTTGCCCGCCCCGCTGACCCCGCTGACAACACATAACATTCCGAGCGGAAACGCAACCGTCAGATTTTTCAAGTTATGACCGCGACAACCGATGATTTCAATAACGCCGTTTTCCGGCAACCGCCGTTTGGTAAGAGTTTTTTTGTTGCGCATTCCGGCAAGATAGATTCCTGTCACACTTTGGGAATCCTCCATCATTTCCTGAACAGTTCCCTGAAACACAATGTGACCGCCTGATTCACCGGCTCCCGGCCCGATTTCGACAAGATGATCCGCCGCACGCAAAAACGCTTCCTCATGTTCCACGAGAATAACCGTGTTGCCCTGATCACGCAATTGACAGATCGATTCCAGTAGTTGATAGGTATCCGCCGGATGTAAACCAATAGACGGTTCATCTAAAACGTACAACATATCAACAAGACTCGAACCGAGTGCCGCAGTCAAACTGACACGGCGTTGTTCGCCGCCGCTGAGGGTCGCCATCGGTCGCGATAACGATAAATAACCCAGCCCGACTTGTTGCAAAAATTTAAGGCGAAGCCGGATTTGTTCCAAAGGAATCTTTCCTAAATTGCATTCCCGATCCGGTAATTCCAGCGTTTCAAAAAACTTGATCAGGTCAGTGATTTTCATACCGGAAATGTCCGCAATATTGGTACCGGAATCATGAACCGCGCTGTTGACAATCTTAACCGCAAGCGTTTCCGAACGCAAACGGGTTCCGCCGCAATCAGAACACGGAACGCCCTTGATATGACCCAAGCCCTCACAAGCCGGACACGCACCCTGCGGATGATTGAACGAAAACAATTTTGGTTCCAATACGGGAAAATCAATGTCACAAAACGCGCACGAAAAAGATTGTGAAAAGACAAAACGTTCAAAATCGTTTTCGTTGCGCTGCGCCAGAACAAAACAAACGCCGTCACCTTGTTCCAAAGCGGTTTCGAGCGAGTCCATGATTCGCTCTTCATCGGCATCCGGCGTCAACCGATCCACAAGAAGCAATAATTCCCGTTCCTTTTTTTGTCCCCGCTGATACAACTCCGGCGGAATACCGTCTTCATCCAATCGAAAAGGCGTTGCCGATACAATTCCCCGAACAAAACCTCGTTCTTTCCATGTTGTTTCAAATTCTTTCCGATCCGATTCCAAAGAAGGAGCAAACGCAATTTGAAGACGTTGATTTTCGTTTGAAAAAGTCGATTTGATAAATTTCAAAATACTTTGAGGTGTATCAATTTTAACTTCACGGAAACAATGAGGACAAAAAACGTGTCCGATTTTGGCAAAGAGAAGTCCCAGATATTCGTTTGTTTCTGTAACTGTTCCGACGGTACTCCGGTTGGCGTGATGAAACGATCCGGCGGTTACGGCAACTGCGGGCGGGATTCCGTCAATTCGTTCCGCATCCGGTTTTTCCAACCGTTCGAGAAATTGCCGTACCGAAGCCGAAAACGTCTCAATATATCGGCGTTGTCCTTCGGCGTAGAGCGTGTCCAGAGCAAGCGAACTCTTCCCGCTGCCGCTCCGCCCGCAAAGTACAATCAACTTCCCGTACGGCAAATCAAGATCAATCCCCTTCAAATTGTGAACAGAAACACGGCGAAGTTCAATCATATCGGTTATCTACTTCCGGTTGCTACAAACATGTTTTTTTATTTCTATTCGCTATAGGCAACTTCTAAAAACTCTTTTTTAACCACGAAAAGCACGAAAAAGCACGAAAGGGTTTTGGTTATCACTTTTCTACTTTAACCAATTTATAACAATGTGCTTTTCGTGAAATTTCGTGTGTTTCGTGTGTTTCGTGGTTGTCCCCTGTTTTTAGAAATTCCCGTTTCTCATTTCCGCCTTGGCGTTTCTCATTTACGGATGGGCGTTTCTCGTTTACGCCTTGGCGTATTTCATTTATTCCAAGGTGAAAGTCATTTATTCCAAGGTGAAAATGATTTATTCCAAGGTGTAAATGATTTATTCCAAGGTGTAAATGATTTATTCCAAGGTGTAAATGATTTATTCCAAGGTGTAAGTCATTTATACCTTGTTATACCACCAAGTCGCGTTAGCGACGGGGGCTTGCCCCCGTTATACCACCCATCTTTTAACATATATTTTTTCAATAGTCGCGCAGCGACGGCATCTTGCATAACCGGGGATGGAGCGCAGCGCAATCACCGGACGCCGTCCCCTCCCCAACGACAAAGTCGCGCAGCGACGACATTATCGAGACCCATCTTCGTCTCATTCCCTAAACTCCGCTTTT
>JAISQH010000565.1 GCA_031274385.1 Planctomycetaceae bacterium
CATAAAAGACGCAAAGAAAATCAATCCGTTTAGAATCAAAACCTTCGTGTTCTTTGCGCCTTGGTGCGAAACATTAAAAAACAAAAGAGACAGTTACATCCTATCATCTTCTTAATCCAAAAAATCTTGTTCAGATAATAGGAACAATTTACCCGTAGGGGCGACCCTTGCGGTCGCCCTCCCTGCGGTCGCCCTCCTTGCGGTCACACTGAATTGGTGATCGTTCGGGGCAACCGCAAGGGATTGCCCCTATAATAAAAACGTACATTTATTGTCTTTCTTTGTAACGTTTAGCACGGTCAACATGTTTTGTATCTTTTGAAACAGCAATAACTTTGTCAAGAACCGGATCAATTTCCTTGCGGTTTTTCATATAAAATCCGTTGTCGTTTGCCATATCAACGATGGCACGGCAAGCGGCTTGGTTCAATTCGGCATCGTCCAAAAACAGTACGGCAAAACGGAAAACCTCAATACTTCGTGCCGTTTCGATTCGCGTTAACAGAAATTGTTTGTCGTCAACAGACTTGGCAACCTCCATTCCTTTTTGGAACAAAATCAATGAATCCTTGACAGAACGTTCCGCCCGAAGCGTAACAACACGCAAATACGCTTTTGTTGCCGCCGGACTTCGTGAATCATTTTCCAACACCGCAATTTTGTACAAATCGTCCGCAACCGAAGCATCAGACCAATTACAAAGCGATTTGAATGCCGCGTTTTTGAGTTCTTCATTGCCGTTTGCCAAAAATTCCGTAACAAGTTTTTGTGCCGCCGTGCCGCCGATCTTGCCAAGAATCGGCAAAAGTTCGGCTTGTTCTTTTTCGTTACGTTTTATTATTTCGTCACAAAACACTTCGCCGCGTCCGTCCTGATCTCCATAGCGCGAACTGATTCGAACAACCGCACGATCAATTGCGTCACGTAATTCCCGTTTTTCTTCCCTAAAATACCGGCTAATCAACACGGGAATTGAAGTTGGTTCGCCGATGGATTCCAGTGCGTAAATGGAACGTTGGCGGATTCCTTCGCTGCTTGACGCCAAGCCCGATTCAAACGCCGGAATCGCAATCGTTCCCTGACGTTTTCGTAACACATCGAGAAACTCACTTTTCACGGCAAGATCGGTTTGCTTTTCGTACAATTCCATGATTGCCGCATCGGCTCCGTTAAAATTCAGACGCACAAAAGAATCTCGTACCGTATTGCCAAGATCACCATCTGCACCCATTTTTTCAGTAAGCAACGGCAGCACAGAACTATCGCCAAGCAATCCCAATGCCCGATAACCGGCAAGTTTTTTTGCTTCATTTTTTGCTTCATTTTTTGTTTCATCGTTGCTCTTTGTCAGTTCAACAGCCAGCGGCAACGCACTGCGGTCACGCATGGCTGCCAAAGCATCAAGTAACAAAATTTGAGCAAGCGGATCGAGTTCGAGAAAACGTTCTTTATAATTTTGTAACGAACCAATTTTGACATCGTGCAGCCACGCCAATTTGGGCAACGTATAATCCCAAGCGGTTTTATCCGAACCTTCAAGAGTTTTGACAATCTCTTCCAGAGCCGGAATCGCAGCCGCCGCCAAATTGTTGCGATATTTTAGGGCGTTTTCAATTGCTGTTTTTTTGGTAGTTTCTGTTTCTTTATTGAGTTGGGTTTTAAGAATGGCTCCGGCTTCGTTATCGGGGATATTCGCCAACGCCCAAACGGCTTCATCACGAACAAGCCGATCCTCAACATCAAGAAATGAACTAATAACCTTCACCGCAGTTCCATCGCCAAGACGTCCGAGTTGCCGAATGAACCAGAGGTGGGCTTTGGCGGTTTCGGGGTTGCCGAGTGCCTCAATCATCAACCGAACCGCTTCCGCTTTTCGGGTTTCCTGACCCGGAGCACCAATCTGGAAACAGAATTTTTGCCAATCCTGTTGCGCATTTTGTGCCTTGCCGGAATCAGAATCAATCATCGCAGCAAGTTTTTCATTGAACACTTCCACAACCGAACGATTTTCCTGTCCGAAAACAAAACCGGTCAGGAAAAAAACACAGAAAACAAACGGAATTGTCGATTTCATAGAACGAAAATGGGGCAAAATTGGGGGGGGAATTGAAAAAAAACTTTGACAGAACGTTTATTCGTAATATCTTACAGAAAAATTTCTACTAAGCAACCCTACTTAAAAGAACTTCGTAAGTAACTGTCGATTTTATTTTTCAGAGATTGCGCGCAAAGACGCAAAGAAATTCAAGGTTAATTTGAACTTGCTCTATTTTTGATTGTTATTGAAATAGAAATTAGACCTTTTCTCTAACTTCCCTTTTTCCGTAACAACCAGATTTAATGCCACGAAGGGGCGTTTTTAGGATGTGAGAGAAAAGGTCTATTAATGACTCAAGTACGATGAGTTTTTACGAATCGGTGTTTATTTTTTCCCCATTCGGTACGTTTTGAGCAATACTTCGTCGGCATCGGCGAATTGTTCGAGCATATCGGCTTCGACGACAAACACAATAACCGATTGTTGACCATCTTTATCTGTCATCAGATTGTAAATCCAACGGAGCGATAATTCCTCAACTGTTCCGTCAATCAGAACCGTAAAAACTTTATATCCGAGTTTGTTGGTATGTTCTTCAGCGGCGGCAATTTTGCCGAAATTTTTGCCGAGACCATCAGCCAGTTCTTTCTTGAACTTGTCCAATGTGGTCATGGTTTTGACATCGACTTTGCCCATATCGGCGATGTTACACTGAGCAACAAGTTCGCCTTTGTGTAACTTTCGGAGAATCGTTGTTTGCGGATCGTCTTGAAAAACGTACCAATCGCGGTCATGGAAAAACCGCCATGGAGCTTTACCGCCGTCATATTTGAGTTTCAGAATAGTATCATTGGGTTTGACACTGATTTCCCGAACAATATTATCCGTGAGCGATTGCGGTGTTTCAATCGGCGAAATCTTGACCTGAAGCCGCGCAACAAGATCAAGACCGGGACCGACATGTCCGATTGACCGGTTTTCTTCGATCAAAAGACCGAGCCAGTTAATCCGTTGTGCTGTGAGGTCAAACTGAAATTTTGCCCGAATCGACATTTCGGTTGCCGCTCCGAGATAAACACCGCTCACATCACCAACAACTTCGATCATTGCCATCTTGTCGGCAACAGCCGTCAACACCGCTTCAACATTGCTTTCTGTTACAGCATCAACCGAAAGGAATGACCGGAGAACACTGTCGGAAATCTTCCACGTACCGCCGACTTGAACTTCTTTATTCGGCAGAAGCCGATCAAGCGTCAACGTGTTACCCGGCAAGTCTTCAACCAAAAGCAATTGTTCACCGCGAAGCGAGCCTCTTGGAGAAAATAATGTAACTTTATCGCCTTCCAGTGAACAAACGATGGTTTGTAATTCCTCATCGAGTTCCGGCATTTTGATTTGTTCGCCGATTTTCATTTTCGATTTGGCGAGATTGTATTGCCGGATACTGACCAACGGTCCTGTCGAAAGTGAAAACTGATCAACCCGTTCTTCATATCGGAAACCGGCAACAACTTCCATTTTGTCGGTTGTTGCTTTTAATTCGTTTGAAACCTGCTTGACATCGCCGGTTACTTCGAGCAATGTTTCCACTAAATCGGTCGAACCTTTTTTCCGGCTGCTTTTCAAAAGGAATTTTTCTTCCGAAATATCGGCAGGTGTTTTGGCAGGTTCTGTTTTTTCGGGAAGCCGAACAGCAGAAACGGGGCGTTGAACGGTTGTTTTTTGAACCGGTACTTCGGTTCTTTCTCCCGGAGCGGCTGCGGTATTCTTGGTTTCCAACTCCTTTGTCTTACTTGATTTACCCCAAACAATCCCTTTGCCGGAACCTTCCTGAGCCATTTTGATTGGCGAATCGACTTTCGCTTCGATATCGTCATTGTCAACAATCTTTGTAGATTCTATATCTTGTGTATTTTCTTCGGTTTCATTGCCTCTACTTGTTACTGCGATTAAAATTGCAGACAGCAAAAGGGCGATAAAAAATGTCCAATCGAACATCGATTTGAGAAAAAGATTACGACCCATCTTTTTTATATCCTCCGGTTTAACGTCAATAGGTTTGATTTTTGGGAATTGGTTATTGGTTAAAAAGATTCTTTTTGTATTATCGTCAGTGAGGTTATGCCGACTTTGACGGAATTAACGAAAATAACGGAAGAGATGCGGAAGTGAAAATGGAGAATTTAGAGAAGTAGGATAATTAAAGAAAATAAGGAATTGAGTGAAATTTTGAGCCGAAGTTACAATAAATCTCGGTTATTTTTCCTAACGTTCCGTTTTTGGAGTTTCAATTAAAATAAGACAGGTAGGCAGCCTTTCGGAGAGAGGTTGCCTATCTTACCTGTTGGAAACTCCAAAAACGGAACGGGAAAAAAAATAAAACCGAATAATTTTTAAAAAATAAAAAAAATTGAAAAAAATAAAAAGAATCGTGTTGACCTCTGATTTTGTTTTGTGTATGATGAAAACTCGTTTCTGTTTGTTTCATTTACTATTTTGAAAGGACAATGACCATGAAAAAATTAATTGCTACGAAAAACCAAATGTTAAAATGGGTAAAGACGGGGGGGGGGGGCTATCTATGGTGAAGAGGTAAAAACGGAGATTGGAGAATTTTCGTTCTTCAAATGTTACTCTACAAAATCACCAACTCTTATTCGTTACGTTCCATTCGGCTTTACGTTAGTCGAACTTCTTGTGGTGATTGCGATTATCGGCGTTTTAATCGCACTTCTGTTACCTGCTGTA
>JAISQH010000569.1 GCA_031274385.1 Planctomycetaceae bacterium
AGATTTCTATAACTTCATATTATAAAAAAATTACAAATCAATTTTACAAATCAATTTGTTTCAATTTTTCGTGAAATTTCGTGTTTTTCGTGGTAGAATCCCACAAATGGATAACTTGATGCGAAAAGGGTTTCGTTTTACTCTTTGCGACTTTGCGCGCAAAATAAAATAGACAGTGCCCCTTTCAGGGGCATTTGATTATTTCTTTTCGATTACGGAGGTTTGCGGAATACCGCCAACCTCCGGCTATTTTGGAGTGACTCTGTTGGAGTCAGAAAAAATAAGGAGCCTTTTTATTTCCAACCTTTTAATTCATTTCGTTGTTTTGTTCTTTTCATTTCTCAAAAAAAAGGAAAAAAGGAAAAACCGAATTTTATTGTGAAGCGAGTCTACTACCTCTTTTTTCCTTTTGATAACGGATTATAATAAAAACTCTTCGATATTATTTTCAACAAGGGACATCGTTCTGCTATCCGATCATGACTGAGGAAAAAAGATTATTGCATGCGGTCAAAGAAGCCAAAACTCCGTTTTTTATTGGAGTTGATGTGGGCGGAACCAGTATTAAGATTGGTCTTGTGGACGATTACGGGCGTTCTATTGATTCCGGTGCGGTCAATGACGAAGGTGTGCATTTGAGTTGCATTTCGATCCGAACCGAGCCGCATCCGCAAACCGCAACAGAATTAATTGCCGAAGCGATTGACGACATGTTCAAGCGTTTGCACATTGACCGCTCCTCTTGCGGCGGAATCGGGCTTGGTATTCCGGGAACAATGGACTTGGTTACCCGAAAACTTCGGCAACCGCCCAATTTACATAGTTGGGAAGGTTTTCCGATGTGCGATGAACTCTCAAAACAAACCGGTCTTCCGGTTCTCTTTTGCAATGACGCCAATGCGGCTGCTTATGGGGAATATTGGGTTGGTTCGGCGAGCGGTCAACCGAGTATGGCTTTATTAACATTAGGAACAGGAATTGGTTGCGGAATTATTATTGAGGGTCGATCTATAGACGGGGCAACCGGTTATGGCGGTGAATGTGGTCATTTGGTTATTGATGCGGCGGACGATGCGCTTCTTTGCGGTTGCGGTCAACGCGGACATCTGGAAGCGTATTGCAGCGCAACCGGTGTGGCACGGCGAACATTGAACCAGACTGACCGCCGTGAATCGTCGATCCGTTCAAAAATTTCACCGGAAACACGGCTCGGAGATATTGCGAAGATTGTTTATCACGAAGCCGAAAAGGGCGATTCGTTGGCTTACGAAATTGTGATGGATACGGCGAAGTATTTGAGTCTTGGCATTATTTCGCTTTTGAACACGGTTGATCCGGCGTGTGTTTTGCTTGGCGGAGCCATGACGTTTGGCGGACGCGATGTGCCGCTGGGTCAGCGTTTCCTTGCCCAAGTGACAAAAGAAGTCAAAAGCCGGGCGTTCAAGGCGATTGCGGAAAAAATTATGATTGATTTTGCCGTTCTCGGTTCGGATGCCGGTTACATCGGAGCCGCCGGCTTGGCTCGCGAAGAATTTCTCCAAGTGAAAAAAAAGTAAAATGTAATTAAAGGCAACTTCTAAAAACTCTTTTTTAACCACGAAAGACACAAAAAAACACGAAAGAATTTTTGTTATCACTTTTTTATGATAAACGATTTACAACATTTGTATTTTTCGTGAACTTTCGTGTGTTTCGTGGTTCATCTCGGTTTTTAGAAGTTCCCTAAAATGTAAATAACTGTCTGTTTCAGTGATATTACTAAATACAACTACTAATTACTAAATTACCAAACTATTAACTACTAACTATTAACTACAATGCGACCGAATCTTTTTATTTTAGTGTTTACGTTGACGTTATCATTAATGCTGTGTGGTTGTCCGCCGAAGGCTCCGGTCACACCGACCGCACCGGAATCGCCGGAACCGACAGAACCGGCGGCTTCGACCTCCCCAAGCGGGAAATCTGTTGCGCTACAGCCGTCAACACCGGAAGCCAAAGAAGTTGTCGAACTTGCCGAAAAATTAAAAGGCATGAAGATTGTTCTGACTTCAACCGGTACAATTAAATCAATTGAGTTGGACAGTTCCGATTTGGATGAAGCGACATTTGAATTATTTGCCAAACAACCGGATTTGGAAACGCTTCTTGTTGCGAATTTCCGTGAGTTGAATGATGCGATGGTTGGGCGGCTTGTCGGTTTGAAAAAACTCAAAAGCCTGAGATTGAAAAATTCGGGAATTACCAATGCTGCAGTTAAAACGATTGTGGAATCGTTTCCGGCGTTAACGAGTTTGGACATTTCTTCCAATACGTTGTTGACCGATGCTTCATTGAAGGAGATTGCCAAGTTGAAAGAATTGGTGAATCTGAACATGAATTATTGTAATTTTAGTGAATTCGGCATGATGGATATTTCGTCTTTGCCGAAACTTTCGACGTTGGATATTCGCGGCAACATGCAGATTGGCAACAGCGGGTTGGGTTATCTTGCCGAACTGCCGTCACTTACTGCACTGAAACATCTGAGTCCGGCAGTGGACGACACCGGTTTGGAAGCCTTAACTGCGGTCAAGGGTTTGACAACACTGGAGATTCAGGATTTCAACATAACTGACCGTGCCGGTACGTTTATCAAGCAATTTGAAAAACTGACCAATTTAATTGTGATGCGTTGTCAGGGTTTTGGACCGTCGGGACTTTTGGAACTGAAAGGAATGAAATTGAATCGATTAATGTTGCGCGGTCTTCCGTCGGTGAACGATGCCGGAATGGAAGTTTTTCGCGAATTGACAACACTAAAACGGTTATATTTGTCCGAATTAAATTCGGTTTCCGATGCGGGAATTCTGAATCTGGTTTATCTCAAAGACCTTGACACGCTTGACATTTGGGAGATTCCCATTACGGATCAATCGTTGGAAACGATTTCAAAACTGGCGAATTTGAAGACTTTGTCGATTCGTTCAACGCAAATGACAGATGCTTCGGCGGATTTGTTGTTGGCAATGCCGAAACTCGAAAATCTAAGATTGGAAGATAATAGTAAAATGACGCAAGCGGCGTTGGACAAACTTCGTCAGTCAACAAAATTCAAAACACTGAATTTCGGTTCGGCAGGCAATCAGGAAGAATAATTGTGACTGCTCTTTTCCGTTCGCTCTGGTATGACCGTTGGATCAATGCTGCGGTGATTTTGGGCGTATTTTGCGCAACAGCCGTGTTGACGGGCGCGTTGTTGGTTGGCGATTCAATGCGGGGCAGTCTCAAAGCCTTGACATTGGATCGCCTTAACCGGATTGATACCATTTTGACGGCTCCGTCATTTATTGCTCCTCCGGTTTTTGTTCCTAATAATCTGTGGACAGAATCAGTTCCGGTCATTTACGTTCCCGCAGTGGTTGAACACGAAGGCAATGTCTGCGGCGTTCAAATTCTCGGTACAAAACATTTTGGAAACGATATTGTCGCCAACCAAACTTTGGCAGAACGGCTTGGCGTTTCATCGGGTTCCGACATTTTGTTACGAATCAATTCGCCGCAACATATTCCGCC
>JAISQH010000604.1 GCA_031274385.1 Planctomycetaceae bacterium
CGAATCAAAAGGCGGGTGTTGATCAAAATCTTGGAGCAATGACCAGTTGAGGCGGTTTTCGCGCAGAGTGGTTTCGTCGATGGACGGAACCGGAGTTCCTGTTACCAGGTTTTCCTGCGGTAAATTCACCAACGCCTTGCCGCCCCAAAAATAAGCCAATCCGGGAATTTCCGGCAAAACATGGCTCGAATTATGTTTCCGTGCCGACTCAATCAACAACGCCAATGATTGTTCCGCATCACCTGCAAAAACATAATCTGCTCCGGTTTGTTCCAGAACTTCGATTGGGTGAGAAGTTGCGGTTGGTCCGCCGAGGATAATGGTTGTTTCGATTGTTTGGCGGATTGAGCGGATTTGGTTGCAAACGGTTTCAAATTGCCCGCCTTCAAGACGCAGCCCGACAACATGCGGACGAAAGATTGTTAATTGCTGTGTGAAGCGTTCGCCAAGCGGGCGGATCGATACCTCCGCAAGACCAAGACGCACAAGGTATGACCCGATCTCATGAAGACCACAGGGCCAACCGCTCGAACCAAAAAGAATTCGCATTTATACTCTACCCCGCAACCAATTGTTATGTAACTGTCTCTTTTGTTTTAAGGATTGCGCGCAAAGACACAAAGAAATTCAAGGTTAGTTTTAACTTGTTCTGTTTTTGATGGTATTCATTATTTTACTCAAGGAAATTTTCTATAATTTCATATTACAAAAATATAAATTGAATTTTTCGTGAAATTTCGTGTTTTTCGTGGTAGAATCCTCGTTTTTCATTTTTAAAAATCCTCTAAAACGAAAAAATCGTCGCAATTAAATTGATAATTGGATACGATAAAGATACTCGTTTTGATTCTTTGCGTCTTTGCGCGCAAATGAAAATAGACAGTTACATTGTTATTTTTCGTAATACGGATTTTATAATAACCTTATTTCCAACCTGATTTTCCTACAAAAACAACCTTAGTAGCCATTGATCATAAAAAAAATCAACCTTATTACCTTATTGGAATGTCTTAAGAGAACTTCTAAAAACAGAGGACAACCACGAAACACACGAAATTTCACGAAAAGCACATTGTTATAAATTGGTTAAAGTAAAAAAGTGATAACAAAAATCCTTCGTGCTTTTCGTGGTTAAAAAAGAGTTTTTAGGGCGGGGTAGAGTAGAGTTGATAGTTGAGAGTGAATCGTGAATCGTTTCGCAAGCGATATTCACTATCAAACGGTTTGAACGACGCTTGCGAATATTCTCCACTCTCCACTCTCCACTATCAACTATGTTGGGCGTTGCTCTACATGGATTTAGGTGTTCCGTTTCCATTGTTTTTGGTTTCCGTTCCGGCTCTCACGGCTTTTCGGAATCACCTTGAGCAAGCGAATCGCGTCATTGCCGAGTAATTCGACAACACGTTGCTGCATTTCGGAACGTATGGCAACCCGCAATTTCGGATTGCGAAGTTGAGCAAGTGACCCGTTGCGAAGTTGCACCGAAAATTCGAGAGTTCCCTGACCGGGATAACCGCGTAGAATTTCATATAACTTTTTAACGCTTTCAACAGAATGGCGCTGTTCGTCCAACGTAATGCCCAATCCGCGCGATAACTTCTCCACCGCTTCTTCAACCGTGTACATCTCGTCAACGATAAAGTTACCGTCATTATCACTTTGGCTTCGTGTCCGGTCAGTCCGCCCCACCGCAAAAACAATCGATTCACTCTTGATCAAATGGGAACATTGAGCATACTGCTCGGGCCAAACAATCGAACGAATTTGTCCGTCCGTGTCTTCCAGTGTGAACATGGCAAATTGGTTTGGTCTGCCCTGTTTTGTATTCTTGGTCGAAGAAACTTTGATGTCGTTCACCACCCCCGCTAAAATAACATCCGTTCGATCCGGCAACCCACTGGCTTCAAAACAATTATGAGAACGAATCTGTTCAAAAATCAATTCGTAATCCTTGAGCGGATGCGACGAAAGATAAAAACCAAGAACTTCTTTCTCAAAAATCGCCTTTTCCTTGTCCGACCATTCCTCAATGTCCGGCAACGCCGCCAATACCGCCGGCTTGGCAATAACAACTTCCGGTTCATCATCCTCAAACTTGGAAAAAAAAGTCGACTGACCCTTCGCCTTGTCTTCCGCCGTACTCTGCGCTGATTTGAACGCTTGCTCAAGAATACGGAAGAGTTGGGAACGATGACTGCCCAACGAATCAAAGGCTCCCGCTTTAATAAGAAATTCAACTGTTCCGCGCGAACATGCCCTGTTATCAACCCGCTCGCAAAAATCAAACAAACTCCTGAACCGCCCGCCCTTGTCTCTGGCAATAACAATCTTGTCCGCCGCCCAATCTTTGCAACCCTTGATCGCCGTCAATGCAAACGTGATCTTCCCGTCCGTAACAGAATAAAGTTGCTTCGACGTGTTCACGTCCGGCGGAATCACCGTAATCCCCATGCGACGGCAATCCTCAATATGTTCAACCGTCGAATCTTTTTCCTTCAAATTCCGTTTCGAAACGTCCCCGCAAAGCAACGCCGCCATAAATTCAACCGGATAATGCGCTTTCAGGTAAGCCGTCATGTAAGCAATCAACGCATACGCAGTCGAATGGGATTTATTAAAACCATAACCGGCAAACTTAATAATCAACTCGAAAATCTCTTCGGCTTTGTCTTTGGTCAACCCGTTTTCGTGCGCTCCATTAATGAATTGCGCACGGTATTTTCCGATTTGTTCTTCTTTCTTTTTGCTAATGGCTTTGATGCACGAATAAGAGTTGCCCAACGGAATTTTTCCAAGACGGTTCAGAATCCGCATGATTTGCTCCTGATAAACCATCACGCC
>JAISQH010000628.1 GCA_031274385.1 Planctomycetaceae bacterium
CTTCCGATCTAACGGAGCCGAGGCGTTCCCTTGATAATAGGATAAGATGTCTCCATGAATTTCCGCTCCGTTCATGATGTTAATTGTTTCGACATGGGCGGATTCGTCAATGTAAATAGCCGCTCCCAACGCAAAACGGCGACCGGAACTCCCGTCAATTTCCGTTCCATTCATAATCAGGTCTTCGTGTAACGCTTGCGAGCTGCCCCACCACGGTTGTATCGTAATGATTTCTCCCGATTTACTTCCGGTAATCTTTCCCGATACATCAAACGATTTAACAAGTGCTCCGTTCAGTTCTTCCAACGGAATGTAGTCTCCGTACAGTAATCCTGTACTCGGATCGGTTGCAACTGCCGAAAGCATATAATAGTACGAACCGCGATCACTTCCCAATAAATCCTCTCCGAAATTAAAACTCACTCCGGTTCCGCCATTTCCTGTTGCGTGAACGTGACTTCCGTTTTGGAGAATAATCGAATGATTTTTTCCGTAAGCCGTCAAAAGACCGATGCCATTGAGACCATCGGCGAAGATGTTGGTGCCGCTGGCAACCGTCAATTTGTTGTTCGACCCGTCAATCCGAATACCGGCACTACCGGGACCGTTTGCCCAAATGGAACCGGTTTGGATAACGTTCAAATCTTTTGCGAAAAGATGCGCTCCCATCGCATAAGCACTGGTATTCGGACGCGACATATCGTAACCTTGCTTTGCCGCGTCCCAATAACCGAACGTTGCGGAATTATAAAACGGTGTTCCGTCACCGTTGACGTAAAACGATTTACCGAAAAAATCACGGCGTTCGACCGTGTAACCAATATCCTGCATCATTGCCATTTCGGCTTCGATAAACCCCGGATAGTTACGGTAATCCTGCCAACTCATCACGGAATTGGCTGTATCAATATGGGACATTGTTCCGCCGGGATTGTACTGCCATTGAAGCGGAAGATAAGGAAAATTCCATCCGAGATCGTAAGTATATCCCGTAACAGGTACGCCGCTGTTTTTTTCAAAATTGGTTAATTTTTCAATGGGTTTTCCGTACCACAATTCGAGCGTATTTTTACCAACAAAGGTCGGATGCGACGGATTGCCCTTCAAATAAGGCGTCAACGGGTCGCCCATATCGAAAATGGTATTGGCTTTACTATGATTGGCGGTGTCATCGTATCCGATTTCTTTTCCCGGTTGCCCCGGTTGAACACTTGCCGAATTACCGTTGTTGTCACGTAATCGGGAATCGTAACGGGAAAGCGTATCAGGAAACTTCCATGAAACAATCTCTGTTATAGGATCAATCTCATACGTTGCACTACTTGCAATGCCCAAAGCGTGACCCATTTCGTGAATTAACACCGGCGTCAGATCATTCAAGACCCGTCCGCTTTGCGATTGGTTGCCGGAAATGGCGTTCCAACCGGAACCAACGTTAATGGTGGCATGACCTCCCGTGATGGGAGCAGTGTAAACTCCGTCAGTGAGAAGTGCTTCCGGCAAAGAAATATTAAAATTATCTTGCGCACTCAAAACATAGCCGTTCGTTCCGGCATTGGCGTTACCGGCGAGGTCATCACCTCGGTAATAGATACTGAAAATGACCGGTTGTGTTACCGGATTCCCTGCCGCGTCCGTAACAACCTCTCCAGCCTGATCCAGTTGATTCGGCATTTTGCCGTGCGCCTTGAGCATGTCCACCCAATACTGGGCAGCTTCCGTAATCGCATTGATTTGTGCCTGCGAAAAATTAGCCGTCGAACCTTGCGCCTGTCCATAAAAATCAAGACGAAAAACAACTTCATTATCTTTATTCCGAACATCAATCTGTGCTTGCTGAGCAAACGTGATCGGAGAAAAAAGAAACAACATCCATAGCAGCACAACAGACAGCAGAACATTTTTCGAACGGAGTTTTCCTGAATGTGCATACTTTTGTCGAAGTGAACCGGGATTCGTTTTGGTACTTTTCGTGGTCATTTTTTCAACGCTTCGCATGTTTGTCCCCTCAACCCGGAGGATAAATGGTTGTTTTTTACCCATTTTTTGCATTTGCGGAATTTTCACCAATTTCACTAAGACCATCAAAAACGGAGTATGTCTATCAACAGCATCATTCCGTCTTATCGATATTTTCGGATTACTTTCTGGACAAAACTTTGCGTTCCGCATCATTTTTATCCAAATAAATCGTTTTATCGATACCAAGACAGAATGTCTTTGGGAAATATTCAAATTGGAAAAAATGAAAAAGAAGCAACACCGCAAAAAAATAACGTCATTCAAAACTAAATAATCAGGCGTTTTTACCTGACTCCGTTGGGGTCAGATAAAAAAGACGGTATTTTCCATTCGACCATGACCTGAATTTTTTGACAAAACCTCTTTATTAAACTAAACTAAATTGTCTGTTATTCCATTGTCCCATTTTACCCACATTTTACTGTCATGGAAAATAATTCTTTAGTTCTTGCTGCCGGTGTCATTTTGCTTGCGGTGGTTTTTCTTTCGAGTGTTGTTCTGGTTGTTCAGCGTTACCGGCGTTGCCCCAGCAACCGGATTCTCGTTGTTTATGGAAAAAGCGGAGCGGGGCAAACCTCCATCTGTGTTCATGGCGGAGCCCGTTTGGTGTGGCCTGTTATTCAGGATTACGCTTACCTGAGCCTCGAACCAATGCAAATTGAGATTCCGTTGCGAGGGGCATTGTCGATGGAAAATATCCGCGTCAATGTTCCGAGTGTGTTCACGGTTGCAATCGGCACAACACCGGAACAAATGCAAAACGCGGCGGTTCGGCTTCTTGGTCTTTCCAAACCGCAAATCGCAAAACAAGCCGAAGATATTATCTTCGGACAACTTCGGCAGGTGATTGCTTCGATGCACATTGAGGAAATCAACCGTGATCGGGAATCGTTTTTGACAAGCATCACCACATCGCTTGACCCGGAACTTCGCAAAATCGGGTTGGTTTTGATCAACGTCAACATTACGGATATTACGGACGAAAGCGGTTACATCGAAGCCATCGGGCGAAAAGCGGCAACCGAAGCCATTCAAAAAGCACGCGGCGATGTTGCCGACAACGAAAAGATGGGCGAAATTCGGATTGCCGAAGCGGAACAGGCGAAGGCGATTAATGTTGCCAACGCGGTGAAAGTTCAGATGATCGGAACACGCGAAGCCGAACGTGATAAAGAAGTGAAACTGGCGGAATTGACGCGGGATCAGGCGATTAAGGTTGCCGACTTGAAGAAAGAGCAAACGGTCGGCGAACAGACGGCGTTGTTTCTTTGCGAAGCGCAAGTCAAGCAATCGGAACGGGATATGCGTATCCAAACTGCCGAAGCCAACGCCACCGCCGTCGAAGGTGAAAACCGCGCGAAGGCAACAGTTGCCGTTTCACAAGCCGAGTTGAATGTTCGTCAGGCGGACGCCAACGCTACCGCCATCGAAGGTGAAAATAAGGCAAAAGCGATTATTGCGGCATCGCAAGCCGAGTTGCAGGTGAAACAGGCGGAGGCGTTCAAGACGGGGGAAACCAAAAAACGGGAAGCGGAAGCCGCTGTTCTTGAATCTCAGTACATTGCGCAAACCAAAGCGGCACAAGCGGAAGCGCAGTTGATGGAAGCGAAACAACGGGCTGAATACGAAGCACCCGCAAAGGCTCAGAAAGCCAAAACCATTGTGGAAGCGGAAGCCCTTGCCGAGCAATGCCGAATTGAAGCGGAAGGCGAAGCGAAAGCGATTTTTGCCAAACTCGAAGCCGAAGCACGCGGGAATTTTGAGATTTTAGCAAGAAAAGGCGAGGGGCTTCACAAAATTATCGAAGCGTGCGGCGGAGCGGAAAAAGCGTTCCAACTTCTGATGCTGGAACATTTTGACAATTTGATTGAAGCGTCTTCGAAAGCGATTTCAAACATTAAGTTTGACAAGATTATTGTTTGGGATGGCGGTTCGAAAGATGGCGGTCAATCGGCGACTGCCGGTTTTTTGCAAAACATGGCAAGGACATTGCCGCCGATATTGCAGGTGATGAAGGAGGTTGGCGGCATTGAGTTCCCGGAAACGCTGGCAAAAATCGCCGCCGCCAGCGAATCAGAAATCCCCACACCGCAACCCTCAGAAAATAATCCGGTATAACGGGATTTGTGGATTGTGGTTTGGGATTTGCTTGCGTCTTCCACAAAAGCACAAATTCCAAACCACAAATTCGCCCTGAAAGGGCAAATAACCCAGCCATCCGAAACGCGGTGGGAAAAAAAAATCTTTCCGACCCCAAAGGGGTCACTCCAAAATAGCCGGTGGTTTGCGGAGTACCGCAAACATACGGCTATTTTAGAATGACTCCGTTGGAGTCATAAAGAAAAAATAACCCAAAAATTCAAGTGAAAAGAGTACAGATTATTAAATCATTATAAATAACAAACCGCAACAATTATTTGATTTACCGGCGAATGTCCAAACCGAAATTAACTCCGTAGGTAATCACCGCCGTTTTACTGACTTTCAAACCAAACAACTGCCCGTTGTCCTGAATTTTATATTCAATCACCTCAGCACCGCGTCCGATGTTGTCGAAAATGGTTGAATTGAAACCAAGTTTGAATCCGACCGCATCAGTCCATTGCCATTTCGCCGAAAGCTGAAGTTCAAAACCCGGCGAAAAATACGTCTTGTTCCGGTGATGATAAAACGTTTGCGCACTGTGATGAATACCAATCGGGATGTAAGGAAGAACCCCGTGGTCTTGAACTGTACCATTACTAGTACCACCGCTATCACTGCCACTACTACCAATTTGCGGCACTAATTCCGGATTAATAAAATTTGAACCAAGATAACCACTCACTGTTTGCGATTGATTATTGATTCCCGCCATAAAACGCCCTTCCGCTCCAAATGTCCAGCGGGCATTACGACGCTGAACTTTTACACCAAATTGGGGACCGATAATCCGGTTACGAACTTGTCCGGTGATTTTCGTATCTGCTAAAACTGTCCACGCTCCAAGAGAATTAGAGTTCGACATGCCCGCTTGTCCATAACCACTCTCGTCATCATTATTGTTATTGTTATCATCATCATCATCAAACGGATCAGATTCATAATAGGGAGTTTCGTAACCTTGTCCCAAGAACGTCATTTTGTCATCGAAATCCCAAAATCTGGCTCCGGCGAGAAATTCCAAATCTCCCCACTTGAACGGATGAGTACGATAAGTGTACATAAGTTCAAGACTCATAATATCGACACTGTTTCTGACATTAGCACGGGCAAAGTTGAGCGGTACCGGAGCCAAACGTCCTTCAAGCCACGGATCTCCCCACTGAATCGGAAACCAAGCCCAAAGATAACCGACATTTCGAATCGGCACCTGTGGATTTCCAGTATCCCACCCAAGAAACGGTGGAGTTTCTGCAATATAAACAAACGTACCATCCTTAGTCCAAACTTCATTAAGACCAAAGTTGGCTCCGTAAATAGCATAAGTAGTTAGATTTTCCGGGTCACTAATTACCATTGACCCGTTTTCCGAGTTGAACGATCCTCCACAATCAGAAAGTCCGTAACCACTAAACAACCAACCGTGATGTCCTCGCCGATTTCCAACTTCTACTCGCGTTCCTAATGTGAAATCAACTCCGAGATTGTTTGTATTCATTGAGTTGGTTTGCAAAAAAGTCTTATTTCCGTCATAAGCCCATCTGGAACCGCTACTTCCGTTCGGATTAGTGTAACCAATTGGTGTACTTTTCGGACCGTCCACTTTCCAAAAGATTCCCTCAACTGAGGCGTAAATTCCATCGTTGCCACGTCGATTCCCTCCGAACGATTCCGGTTGATACGGAGCCCAAAGGCGAAAGCCTTCCAGAGCCGGTACCGAACCGGTTGTCGCCAACATGATCGCAAGCAGAACTCCCGTCAAAAATGATTTCGATTTCAATAGCGACATGGTTTAGCCCACCTCAGTGTACATGATCTGTTTCCTTTTGTGTCGATACAATCTCAAATGTACCGACAAACATACGGCTGTGACGATAGTATCGGACATGTTGTCTATAACAGTTGAGATTTTCATACGCTAAATGGTCAAATTGTAGCGATCTTTTTTGAAAATCTGATTTTTCGTGTTAAAATGAGCAAAATAAGTTGAATAACTGACAAAAAATAAGAGATTTTAGTTTTATATGAATCTTACAGAATATAATAAATACACAAAATACACAAATTTTCCTGTTTTTTGGCTTTCTGAAAATCGTTTTTGGTCTTGAAACGTTTTGGCAAGATTGTTACGATTCGTTTCCTTGATTCCCAAATCTGAATCCGGTTTTTCCTCATTTTTCCTCTTTTTCCTTTAATATATGTTTTTGAGATGTCCTATCCGTTGTTAAAAATAAAGGTTACGGTGATTGTATTGTTCCTGCTTGCCGGATTTTCCGGCTGCATGATGACGCCGCCGTACTCTCCGCATACAGAATCCTGTCAAGTTCGGGCAAAACATGTTCACCAGATTCCGCCGCCGCTTCTTCACCGGCAGCAACCGGTTTCGCAGCAACTAGTTTCGCAACAACCGGTTTCGCAGCAACAACAGCAAGCTCGGCAACAGCCCATCCAACCGCAACAACAATGGACAGCACAAAAAACGCCGCAAAATATGCCTCAACAAAACGGGGTGCCGACTGCGTTGTGGTTTGACCCGCTTGGTCTGTTCGGTTCACCAACTCCGGTTTCGGCTGTTCGGAAAACTCCGGCACCAACCAACTTAAAAGATTCTATTGACTCTACTGATTTAAAAGATACAAAAAATTTAGCAAATTTAATAGATTCGATAGATTTAATAGATTTAGTAAAAACGACAAGAAAGTTGCCGCCAACAGCAAAATCCAAACCGATTGTTCAGGTTGCCTATCAACCGCCTCAATCTCAAGCCGTATCGAATACGATTCGCCCAATAGCAAGTCCTGAATTATACAAACCCTGGAATCTGGACAATTACCGGGTTCCTCGATCTGTTTCGCGTCCTTACCGTCTTGTTGCCGACACACAACCGGTTCGAACCGCTCCTCCGGCAATGAATCCTGATCAGTTGTTGACGCCGCCGCAACCGAACCGCAATTCCACCGCAACAACAGAAAAAACGTCACTGTTCAATTTAGGACGTGATTTTGTCAATGAATTTCGCCCGTCAAATGACCGGAAATGGTCGCAAAACCATGCGGTGTTACAAACGGCGGAATTAAACGGGAATCGTGTTACGGTTCGTAACATTCGGTATTCAAAATACGAAACGGTGGAGCGTTACACGACTCAATATTACGATGCCGTGTTTGATCTTGACGATATTCGAACGATTGATTTGGTTGTTGTTCCGTTTCGGGGAGTACCGCGATTGGCGCATGTCGAGTCGAGTTTCGGTTTTGCCGATGGACGGCATCTCGGTCTGTCCATTGAAGCACGCTATGAAGAAGGTGAACAGTACGATCCCATCGGTGCCGGGTTGCGGCAGTTTGAATTGATCTACGTTTTCGCCGACGAACGCGATATGATCCGGCTTGGAACCGATGTGAATAAAAATGATGTTCACGTTTACCGGTTGAAATTCGAGCCGGGCGAGGTTCGGAAAATGTTCGTTGATGCTTTGCAACGAGCCAACAAATTAGCAGAAAAACCGGAATTTTATCATCCGTTGACCAATAGTTGCGTTACCAATCTGATCGTGCATATCAACAAAGGTCGCCCCAAAGCCATTCCCAAAGAATACCGAACTCTTTTGCCCGGTTTGATGGATCATTACGTTTATGATTTGAAACTGATCGAGACCACCGCCAAAACCTTTCAGGAAACCAAAGAAAATGCCAAAGTCAATTGGCTTGTCGAAAAATTCGGCGACCTCGAATATTTCTCCGCCGGAATCAGACAAAATATGTATTGAAATCTCTCTAAAAATTGCCTGATTATTTCGGATTTTGTGGGGAAGGGTGTGTTCATTTTTTGTAGTTTTTTGCCCCGCAAAGGTCAAAATATTCCAGCCCTGAAAGGGCAATATAAAATAAGAGGCAACTTCTAAAAACTCTTTTTTAACCACGAAAAACACAAAAAAACACGAAAGAATTTTTGTTATCACTTTTTTACTATAACATATTTACAAATCGTAACCCACTTATGTTGTCCCTTGCGGGGCGAATCTCGGAATACCTGCAAAAATCTTTCCACTACAAAAAATGAAATAATCTGAAACTTTCCGTACTTTCCTGTGAATGATTTTGTTAAAAAACGTTCTATCGTTTCATTAATTGCTGTTCGTAAAATTACGAGGTAAAGTGCGCAAAAATCGCATTGACAATCTGAGCATTGCTAACTAAGATGATTTTAATTAATCATTAATCATTCACCATTCACTGCTCACTGTGCCGGTGTTCGGTACAGCGATTGGGAAACCGGTTATTTTTGGAGGAGCCATGCGAAGTATTTTACGTGCATTTATTCTGATGTTGGTGATTGCCGGAGGTTTTATTCCGAACGGCGGTTGTCGGAATGACCGGCTTGAAGGACTTGCTCCTGTTGAAGGAACCGTCCGTTATCAAGGAACAGCACTTGAAGGAGCCATTGTTTCCTTTGAACCGGCGTCCGGTACCGGAATGGCGGCAAGTTGTTACACTGACGCGCAAGGGCGGTTTCGACTCACAACCCGGCATCCGGGAGACGGAATTTTTCCCGGAGATTATTGTATCAGTATTGATAAAGTAACCGTCCTGTTTATGCCAACCGAAGAAGAAGCAGAAAAATATTTACAGGAAACCGGAAAGGAATTGCTTCCGAAAACACGAATTGATGTTCCTGAAAAATATCGTACTGCGGAAACATCCGGTTTGAAATTGACGGTTCCTCAATCGGGTATTCAAAATTTATCGATTGATTTGGTTGATTAATTTGGTTAATTAATGTTCGTTTATTTTAATTTAATTTTGCCGTTTGGCATGAAAGGAATTGAACCATGAAAAAATTATTACTTGTTAAACTAGGGGGGGGGGGGTCGATTAGGTAAAAAGACACGGAAGTTCCATGTTACGAAATTTCCGGGTCAAGCGTGTCAAAACGGTTTCACGCTTGTTGAACTTTTGGTTGTCATTGCGATCATTGGCGTTTTGATTGCTTTGTTGTTACCGGCAGTTCAGGCAGCGCGCGAAGCCGCAAGACGAATGCAGTGTGCCAACAAACTCAAGCAACTTGGAATTGCGCTACACAATTACCATGACACGCACGATTCCATTCACGTCCGTGCTTGCGGTCCATATGGAAAAAGACTATCAGGTAATAACGAACGTTTTAGCGGTGTTATCGGGATTCTGCCGTTTTTGGAACAACAAACATTGTATGACCGGTTTTGCAGCAATGAAATGTCCCTGGGAACCAGTTTAGCAGGAGGTGCCTATTTGCATCCGGCTCATTGGCAGAATATGCCATCCACCTTTTTGATGACAATAAGTGTTTCCGCATTATTGTGTCCTTCTGATGGTTACGGAAATGCTAAAGGTCCAACTGATGCCGGTCGAATCAATTATCGAATGTGTGTCGGTGATCTTGCTGCCAACTTGGCAGATGGTCCTGTTCGCGGTATTTTTGGTCACGGTTATTCAAGTGCAACTTATAAAGGCTGGTATTCCTTTGCCGCGATTACCGATGGTTTAAGTAACACAATTGCTTATTCCGAACGTGCAGGAACGACGAATTCCCGCTCTGTTAAAGAAGGAGTTGCCGTTCACGCCGCCGCGTATCCAACTAGCGGTTCCGGTTTGATTAAGCCGAGTACCTGTTACGCCTTAAAAGATGCCAATGGAGAATATGACCCATCGTTGGTTACTGACGCGAATTTAAGAACAACCGGTCGAACATTCACAGACGGCGCGACATTTTGTAGCGGATTTTCGACAGTACTCCAACCAAATTCGCCATCCTGTTCGTCTTCATCAACAGATCAGAATCCGGCAATGATTAGCGCAACGAGTTTTCATTCGGGCGGAGTTAATGTAACGATGGCAGACGGAGCCGTTCGTTTTGTGTCTGATACGATTAACGCCGGAACCAATACAACAAATAGTCCTCACGCAAGTCCCTCGAAAGAATCACCGTATGGAATTTGGGGACGATTGGG
>JAISQH010000172.1 GCA_031274385.1 Planctomycetaceae bacterium
GTTACCGTCAGTAAAATAGCCGTCAGCCATCTCAAAATCCATTTCGTTTCCGAATTTTGATCCGAATTTTGAATTGCTGTCCGGTGAAAATCAACGTCCGCCTTTGAAGAAATTTTTGAGCAAATTGGCTGCTGCGTCACGGCTGCTTGCCGGTGCGTCCGTTTTTTTGAACGTTCCCGTTTCTTCTTTGGATTCTTCCGGTTCCGAAGCAACTTGGCTCTGACTCTGCAGCTGAGCCAATAAATTGGAAGCGTCAATTGTTTTTGTTTCCTGTTCTTGATCGCTTTCTCCGGCAGCCAACAGCCAATCGGCAATTTCCGCCTCTTTTTCGTCCGGTTTCGTACTGGCAGATTGGATTTCAACCGTCCGCGTCACCGCATCGCTAATCGATTCGACTTTCGATTTTTTTTGCCCCTTGACATCAACCGTCAGGTGAACAAAAAACTCCAACGGTCCAATACTCAATTTGTCGCCGTTTTTGAGTTCGTGTTCCATCGAAATACGTTCGCCATTCAGATAGACACCGTTTTTACTGCCAAGATCCCGAATGGCAACATAACCCTCTTCGGAAATAACAGCACAATGGTAACGGCTAATCAATTCACTTCGCGGTTTGAGATGACAATCATCTGCCCGACCGATAATAAATTTCGGTCCCGAAATCGGTATCACTTGTCCAGCCTTGCTTCCGCTGGCAACAACTAGTTGAACGTCCATCATTTCACCCTAATTTTCGTTGGATCGGTTTTCAAAAATTCATCCTGAAGAACAATTGATTTATTTATTAATTAATTAATTAATCGATTGGTGAATCGAGCAATTGAGATCATGATAACACGGTCAATCATTGTCTTCACACACCAAAATAAGTCCGGTAAAGAAGCATTGCTTGTTTTCGCTGGTTCACAAAACAACGAAACAACGAAACAACTAAACAAAAAAATCCAACTTCAGATAAACATGGCTCATTCTAAAAAAAGGCTGTTCGGATCGGCTATCATCTTTTCGATAAAATTTTATAAAATTTAAAAATTCAATGAATACTATCGGGTCAGGATTGATCTTGACAATAGTAAAAAAATTTCAGACGATACGGTCATCCGTTTTTTCGTAATCAAACCCGACTCACGAATAAGTATTGTACCTGATGCTTTGCCCCAATGCAAAGTACCTGTCCCAAAAAACAACCAAAAAAAATATTTTTGTTGCATTCGGTTCGCGAAAAAACGGAATAACCGAAATTTTATTTCAAAAATGGAGACGGAGTTGACTGATTGTTTCGGATTTTGTGAGGTTTCATTCTAGTAGCCAGTAGCCAGTAGCCAGTTCAATAGTAGGGGCGGGTTTTAAGTCCGCCCCTACATTGAATCGCTTGCATCCCCATCAAACCTCAAACCCCAAACCCCTAATTACTTATTTTGCAAAATCCGAAAATTCCGATTAAAGAAAACGGGTAAAATTTAACGATAATAACAATACCGTGAACTTTTCCGTGATATTTCCTTGAAACCATTTCCCCGAATTGTCAAATTACGATGCCGATTTCTCAAAATTTTTCCGGTGAATCTTTTTCCAAAAGTGATTCTCGCTCTTTTGGTTTTTCCGGTTTTTTATCTGGTTCGTCTGGTTCGTCTGACTGGCTCGAAAGAAAAAACACGTTTTCCCAACCTGTTGACGAGGCATCCGACCGTATTAAGACGGAATTTGATCCGATGCGGCGTCCGACGGTTTTTTCATCGGGTTCGGACGCTGACCGAAGCTCCCAACTCGCGCATCCACAACTCGCGCAGCGGCAAGAGGAAATTGATCATCGTGAAAATCAACTCAATGCCAGAATGGCACAGTTTGAAACCTTGGTTCGCAACACCAAACTTTCGGTACAAGCCAAAATGGAGGAAGTTGCCCAACGTGAAACGCAGTTGAAAAATTTAGAGGAACATCTTGTATCGCAACGCCGTGCGATTGAGGAACAGATCGGCAACGAAAAACGGGAATTGGAAAACGCCCGGCTCGAAATTCAGACACGGAAAAATGAAATTGACGAACGATTGATGCGTCGGGAACAGGAATTGATGGACATTGCCGCTGACCGCGAACGGGAACTTACAAACCGTGCCGAAAATTACCGGCAGCAATTGGAAACAAAACTGCTCGAATGTAAGTCGGATTACCAAGCCCGGTATGAGAGGAAATGCAAGGAAATTGAAGCGGAATTTATGCAGCGGTTTGTTGAGGAAAAAGCCAAGTTCGATTCTCAGCAAAAAAAAATGGAAGAGAATTTTGATGCTCGTGTACATCAGTTGGATCGGGAGGTTGAAGCGAAAAAGAATGAACTTGAAAGTCGTTTTACGGCTCGGTATGACGAATTGGAGCGGCAATTTGAACTTCGTAAGAAAGAACTCGAAGAAAGTTCCGAACGCCGGGTTAAACGTATCAATGATGAATATGTTCAAAAGCGGACGGAGGCGGAATCTCGGTTTGATCGGCGTGAAGAACAACTTTCCCGGCGTGAGGCGATTGTCCGGCAAGCGGAAGAGGAATGGTCTCGTCGGCGTGACGCGTTCGAAAGTCAGTGGAATGAATTTGATCAACTCCGAAAAGCCAAGACCGACGAACTTGTCCGGCGTGAAACCAAACTGGAGGATCATGACCGATTTCTGATTGAGTTGGAAACGACCTTGAAAAAGAAAGAAATTGAATTGACGGCGTTGGACGAATCACTTAAAGCGCGGGAATGTCAAATGTCGCTTGATTCGAAAAAATACGCCAATCTCCAACAGATGGAAGTTGAGACGATTGAGGCGC